>JBATIF010000110.1:0-2201 GCA_049667605.1 Gammaproteobacteria bacterium | reverse complement strand
CCGGCACTGGCCGGGCAGGACGACCTGCAGCGGGTGTTGATACTGAACCCGTCGAGGACATCATCGTCTGCTGAAGTGCTCCGTGATGAGCGGGTGCGTTTTGTCTCCGACTGGTTGCCGGCGCAATACGGGCCGATGCAAAAACGTGCCGGTGATCCACACGCGCTTGCCTCGATCGTTTATACCTCGGGGACTACCGGACGTCCGAAAGGCGTGATGTTGTCGCACCATAATATGATGTCAATCGCACACTCGGCGCTGACCATGATCGATGTTTACCAGGAGGATTTATTCCTCTCCTTTCTGCCGTTGTCACATACCCTGGAGCGTACCGCCGGTTATTATCTGCCGGTTATGTCAGGCTCTGCCGTGGCTTATGCCCGCTCCATCGCGCAACTTGGAGAAGACCTGCAGAAAATCCAGCCGACCGTAATGATTGCCGTGCCGCGTATTTTTGAAAAAGTGTTCGCACGTATACAGGGGCAAATGAGCAAGCAGTCCGGATTGAAGCGCGCGCTGTTCCGGATGACAACCAGTATTGGCTGGCACCGCTTTCAACGTCAGCAGAAACGTGCTTCCTGGCACCCGCGTTTGCTGGCCTGGCCATTGATGAAAAAACTGGTCGCTGAAAAAGTCACTGCAAAACTCGGTGGGCGCCTGCGCATGGCAGTCAGTGGCGGTGCGGCCCTGTCACTCCCTGTTGCGAAGACCTTTATCGGGCTGGGTGTACCGATCCTGCAGGGTTATGGCCTGACCGAGACCAGTCCGGTTATCAGCGTCAATGTACCGGATGATAACGAACCCGGCAGTGTCGGTATCCTGCTGAATGGTGTGGAGGCACGCGTTGGCGAGAACGATGAGCTGCAGGTCAAGACCCCGGGCATGATGAAGGGGTACTGGAACAATCATGCGGCGACGGCTGAGATTATCGGCACTGATGGCTGGCTGCATACCGGTGACCAGGCGCGCATTGAAAACGGGCATATCTATATCACCGGGCGCATCAAGGATATCCTGGTGCTGTCCAATGGCGAGAAGGTTCCGCCCATGGACATGGAGCTGGCGATTTGTCTCTCGCCCGCCATCGACCAGGCACTGGTCATCGGCGAGGGCCAGTCTTTCCTCGCGGCCATTCTGGTGCTGAACCCTGATGATTGGACAGAGCTGGCAGAAAAATACGGGCTTGACGTCAATGATGAGGCCAGCATGGCGGACGAAAAGCTGAAGGCCGGCCTGATCCGGGAAATCAGTCGAAACCTGAAGGATTTTCCCGGTTATGCAAAGATTCGCCGGGTAATTCCGAGCCTGGAACCCTGGAGCATCGACAACGGCTTGCTCACCCCCACACTCAAGGTCAAGCGCGCCCGTGTGCTGGAAAGGTTTTCCGCCGAAATTGCTGCGCTCTATTCAGGTCGTCCGGGTGGCTGAGCCCGGATGCGCCTGATTTCAGGTCGTCTCATGTGCCGCTGCCGGCTACCAGCTGAGATAGGTGAAGCCCTTTTCCTGCAGTTGCATGATGTCGTCGACCCCGATGGGTACAACCCTGGCGTATTCAAACAGGTCTTTTTCAGTCCATCCCAGTGATTTCATGGTGTTGCCGCAGGCATGAAAGGCCACCCCGTATTGTGCCAGTGAGCTTGCCCGCTGTTGCAGTTCGGCAGGAACCGGGCGCCCGGGGTGTTTGCCGATGAGGTGCAGCCCAGGCCCGAATGCAGCGATAACGATTTCGACATCGTCACCGTATTTGCGCAGCAGTTCACCGGCTGAAAAAAGTACATGTTGCAGGTAATCCGGGTCCGCGCTGTTGAGCTGATAGACAATCCTGTGGGCACTGGCGTCTTCAAAGTGGCTATCCGTATGGTGTGCCATTGCCGGCTGGCCTGCAAAAACGCCGGCCAGCAGGCCGATCAGGAATAATGCCGGGCGGCTGGGGCACTGGCGGGATTCTGGACGCATATTGATCCTCCTGGACCATCGCTTTTGTGTTTTGCTTTCCATCATAGACCAATTAAAACCTGGCGGGTTCAGTGGCCAGGCTGGGCACGCCTCATTAACCGGCATCATTTTCCGGCCACCAGGTGGTGGCCCCCGGTCAGCGTCGGTTGTAAACTCCGGGACCATTAGCATTTCGCGGGTGTAGTTCAATGGTAGAACTGGAGCTTCCCAAGCTTCAAACGTGGGTTCGATTCCCATCACCCGCT
>JBATIF010000109.1:0-28585 GCA_049667605.1 Gammaproteobacteria bacterium | reverse complement strand
AAGAGAAAGTACCCAAAGAGAAGGGCCCCCGAAGCACTCACCGGCTAAAGCCGGTCCCCTGCGTTCCTCGCCAATCCGGGGCCGCGCACAACTCGCAATCTCGCTGCGCTCGAAAGCTCAGACAGGGCGCGCGGCTATTCCCCGGATTGGCTGCGGTACTCGGTGAGTGCTACGGGAGGTAGATCAAAACCCCGTCGGGAAGTATGGGGGGGGTTGACCTACCCTCCCGTAGGCGCAGCCGAGCATCGCAGTGAAAACCGGATGAAGCATGCGAGTGTTTGAGTGCATCTCGCGGTGCGAGATGCGCGAGTTGCGCATGCGCCGGTTTTCACGAGAAGCGCAGGGAACCCGACCATTCATTGAAAATGAGTGGTCGGGCTGCGCCTTCGGGCCGCCTTTCTTTTGGGTACTTTTCTTTGGCGGAGCAAAGAAAAGTATCTCGCCGGCGGGCGCGAAAGCCCGCATCAAATAAAAACCAGCGCCTGCAAGGCGCTACCTACCCTTCTTTATTATTCCCGAAACCGATCTTGCCTTCCTTACCATTGAGAAGATTATGGATGTTGCTGCGGTGCCGCCAGAAGAGCAATACCGTCAGGATGGTGATCGCGGCAATAATGGCTGGCTCCGGCATCAGCCACAGGAACCACAGCGGGGTCAGCAGCATGGCAATCAGCGCCGCGAGCGAGGAGTAACGAAATACCACGGCCATGGCCAGCCAGGTGGCCGTGGTCAGCAGGCCTGCCGGCCAGGATAGGCCAAAGATGACGCCAAAAGCCGTCGCCACGCCTTTGCCGCCCTGGAAGCCGAAGAATATCGGGTAGAGGTGGCCAAGAAAAGCGGCCAGTGCGGTCGCACCGAGGATTACCGGGCTCACTTGCAAATACTGGGCGAGCAGTACCGGCAGCAGGCCCTTGAGCGTGTCGCCGGCCAGTGTAAGTGCGGCGGCCTTCTTGCCGCCGAGCCGTGCAACATTGGTCGCACCCGGGTTGCGCGAGCCTGCCGTGCGCGGATCCGGGAGGCCCATCAGCCTGCAAACAATGATGGCGGTGGAGATCGAGCCGAACAGGTAGCCGCCAAGGATGATCAGGTAATCGGTTTCCATGTGGGCCATTGGAGTCTTTCACGCCGCGCAGGTCAAGCCGTTGTATGGATTGATTGCCGCCCCGTGCTGGCCAAGCTGCGGGCAAGGCTCTATATTGAGCGGCAATCAAACAAGGGGATTTACCCGTGGATATAGTCTTCATCAATGATTTGCGCATCGAAACCATCATCGGCATCTATGACTGGGAGCGCAAGGTCAAGCAGACCATCAGCCTGGATCTCGAGATGGGTGCCGACATCCGCAAGGCGGCAAAAACGGATGCGATCGAGGATACCCTTAACTACAAGGCCGTTGCGAAACGGCTGATTTCATTTGTTGGCGAGAGCGAATATCAACTGGTGGAAACGCTGGCCGGGAAGATCGCGGAAATCGTTTTGAACGAGTTCAGTGTTCCCTGGGTAAAACTGACGGTCCACAAGCCGGGGGCGGTGCGCGGTTCGCGCGATGTGGGCGTGATCATTGAACGTGGCAGCCGCCAGTCGTGAAGGCTCAGGTTTATGTCAGCATTGGCAGTAACGTTGAGCGCCGCAAAAATATTGCGCTGGTGCTGGAAAAACTCGCGGACGAGTTTGGCCCGATAGAGCAATCATCGGTGTATGAAAGCGACGCGGTTGGTTTCAGCAGTGACCCGTTCTATAACCTGGTGGTGGGATTTCAAACGGATGTATCGCCGCGGGATGTTCAGGACAGGCTGCACGCGATTGAAGACAGCTGCGGTAGGGTGCGCTTGGGCAAGCTGTCCGCGCGGACAATGGACCTGGATCTGTTGTTGTACGCTGACAGGGTTATTCATGAGCAGGGCCTGTCGTTGCCGCGCTCTGATATCACACGCTACGCGTTTGTGCTCTGCCCGCTGGCCGAGATCGCCGGCATGCACAAGCACCCGGTCAGCGGCGAACGTTACTCAGACATGTGGGCCGCATTCGATGATTCGGAACAGGCCCTGAGACGTGTCGACTGGCCGCCTGTGTCGAATGAGGCGGTGGATCAGGTGTTTCGCAGGTCGGATAAATGAAAGGCTGCTGAGCGTATTGCCACGGCTTGCGCGAGCTTGACGGGTTCACGCCGCATGGACGTTCCGCTGCCCCGCCACCAGACGCTGATATATTGAATACATGAGTGAACTTCCCGCACCCCCTGCGTCCGAGCTTGCAACAAGCGCGCAGCTTGCAGCGCTTGTTCGTGGAGAAATCGAACAGGCGGGTGGTGCTCTCCCGTTTTCCCGCTACATGGAGCTGTGCCTGTATGCGCCGGGTCTTGGCTACTACAGTGCGGGACGACAAAAATTCGGGCCCGGTGGTGATTTCGTGACGGCGCCGGAATTAACGCCCCTGTTCGGCCGCTGCCTGGCACGGTCCTGCGCAAGTGTGCTGGATTCACTGGGCGGCGGTGATCTGCTCGAGTTTGGTGCGGGCAGCGGCAGGCTCGCGGTTGACTTGCTGGGTGAGCTGGCCGCCATGGATTGTCTCCCGGGGCACTACTTCATCCTTGAGCGCAGTGCCTCGTTAAGACAGCGCCAGCAGGCGTTGCTGCAGGCGCATCTTCCGCAGCTGCTGGATAAAGTTGTCTGGATCGACAGGCTGCCGGATGCGGGGTTTCGTGGCGTGATGCTCGCCAACGAGGTGCTGGATGCCATGGCGGTGGAACGCTTTTGCTGGAACGGGAGTGGTGTGGAATGGTGCGAGGTGAGGGCTGCCGGCGACGAATTTGAGTGGCAGACGCGGGTTGCATCCGCGGGTGATGAGCAGGCCCGGATAGCGGCGCTGGCAACAGAGTGTAATATGGCTGCCGGTTTTGTTTCCGAGGCCAACCTTGCCCTGCAACCCTGGATGCAGGCGGTTGCGGACGTGCTTGAAAGCGGGCTGTTGCTGTTGATTGATTATGGTTATCCCCGGCATGAGTATTATCATGCGCAGCGCAGCGCCGGTACCCTGATGTGTCATTATCAGCATCGCGCACATGATGACCCCCTGCTCTGGCCGGGCTTGCAGGATATTACCGCGCACGTGGATTTCACCGCGGTGGCCGAGGCGGCCGTGTCGGCCGGGCTTGCCGTGTCGGGCTTTACGACCCAGGCCTGGTACTTGCTTGACTGTGGACTGGAAGGCTTGCTGCAGCAGGCCGGACCGTCGGACAGCATTGAATATATGCGCCAGGCGCAGCACGCAAAGACGCTGCTGCTTCCCGGTGAAATGGGGGAACGCTTCAAGTGCATCGGGCTGACACGCGGGTTTGAACAGGCCATACCCGGCTTTCGTATGCAGGATATGCGGGCGCGTTTGTGATTGAAAAATGCGTGCCGGCTGGCGCGCCGGGATGAACAGTAAAGATACATAACACAGCGGAAACCTATGGATAACCTACATGCTGTTTATCTCGCCCTGGTGCAGGGGTTCACCGAGTTTTTGCCGATCTCGAGTTCGGCACACCTGGTGTTATTGCCAAAAATCTTCGGCTGGACAGACCAGGGTCTGGCCTTTGATGTGGCTGTTCATGTCGGCACCTTGTTCGCGGTGATAGCCTATTTTCGGCATGACATTTTACGGCTGCTGGGCGCATGGCTGCAGTCGTGTAAACATCGGCAGATGAGCAGTGATGCAAAACTGGTCTGGTTTGTGCTGCTCGGCAGTGTGCCGCTGGCCATCGCCGGCCTGATATTCCATGACGACATTGAAATACACCTGCGTGCCCCGCTGATTATTGCCGCTACCACGATTGGTTTTGGTGTGTTGCTGGGCATTGCGGACCTGCGCGGGAGAAAGCTGCGCAGCGAGGAATCACTCGACTATTACGATGTCCTCTGGATCGCGCTTGCGCAGGTACTTGCACTCATTCCCGGCACCTCGCGTTCGGGTATTACCATGACGGCCGCACTGGTGCTTGGCCTGACGCGTTCTGCCGCAGCGCGTTTTTCCTTCCTGTTGTCAATCCCGGCAATCCTGATGGCCGGTACTTATGAATCGCTGAAGCTTGTGCAGCAGCCCATGCCGGTCGCCTGGGGGGGGTTGCTGATCGGTGCAGGCGTTGCCTTTCTCAGTGCTTATCTCTGTATACGCTTTTTCATGCTGCTGATAGAGCGGGTCGGCATGTTGCCTTTTGTGGTGTATCGACTTGGACTGGGTATCTTCCTGTTAGTGCAGTTCTACTAGGACTTGAGTAATGCTTTCTCCAGCGCCTCGATACGCGCCAGGCGTATCTTTTCACCGATCGCCTTGCCGCTTAAGCCGCTGGTATCAACCCGCGCATCCAGCGCGACCTGTCTTGCCTGCTGTAACAGTTCTGCGGGTGCATAAGTCTGCAACGCCGGGTTTGCGCTGCGCGCGTCGGCTGCACAAACGACGAGGAAGTCAGTGAAGCGCTGTTCGCGCCGGAATGCATCGAGCGCATTCAGCAGCTCGAGTAATTCCCTGGCGCAGGCGCCTGGCAGTGCGTGCACCGTTTTGCGCTGTCGCAATGCCATGGCGGCAAGCTCGCGATAGGCGTTCGGTATACGCTGGCGCTTGCAGAGTGCGTTAAAGCTGTTCTCATCGAGCCCTGCCTGGTTACCATTATCGATATCACACAGCAGCGCGGCAAAACGTATTTCGGGCTTTTCAGTCGAGCCAACGGCATGCCTCAGCACAGGCAGATCAATGTCGCGGTGATTGTTTTTTCCGGTTGCAATTTCCATTTCAGGATAAAGTCTCGACAGGGCGTTGCAGCCAAGCAGTACCTTGATGAACTGCTCAGGTGTTGTTGTGCGCAGTGCTTTTTCCATCTCCGCCCAAACCCGCTCCGGCACGAGGTGGTCAATTTCACCGTTTTCAACCATGCTGCGCATCAGTGCATTGGTGGAATGCGCAACATGGAAACCCATGTGGGCGAAGCTTGCCGCAAAGCGGGCGATGCGCAGCACCCGCACAGGGTCTTCTGCAAAAGCAGGGGATACATGCCGCAGGACGCCGTTTGCCAGGTCATCACTGCCCTTGTAGGGGTCGATCAGTTTCCCGTCCGTGGTTTCCGCCATCGCATTGATGGTCAGGTCGCGGCGCATCAGATCCTGCTCGAGAGTGACGCCCGGGTCGGCGCATGTTTCAAAGCCGGTATAGCCCGGAGCGGTTTTACGCTCGGTGCGCGCGAGCGCATATTCCTCTTTGGTCTGCGGGTGGAGAAAAACCGGGAAGTCCTTGCCGACCGGCGTGTAACCCAGCGACAGCATCTCCTCGGGGGTCGCGCCGACGACCACCCAGTCACGCTCGCTGACCGGCAGGCCGAGTTGCCTGTCGCGCACCGCGCCGCCGACCAGGTATGTTTGCATGGCTAGTTGCGGTGCGACTTGCGGCGAAACTCATGGTAATAGCCGCGCGCATTTTGCTCCGCCAGGTAGCGCGGTACGACGGCTGCGATGGCAGTCGGTTTGATGCCCAGCGAGGGCAATGCATTATTTGAGCAGACACTGTCTTTTTGCAGGGAATAGTAGTTATCCATGGAAAACGGCTTGCCTGGAAAATAGTCCAGCATCATGGCCTGCAGGCGTGACATGCCATCACCCAGGCCGAGGATGTAGCAGTGTTTGCCGATCTGCTGGCGTGTGTACTCAACCAGTTGTTTCAGCGTCAGTATGTCGGGTCCGCACAGTTCCAGCCGCTCGCCGCCGGTTGCATCATCCAGCGACCGGCAGATAGCCTCGCTGACATCACCTACCCAAACCGGCGCAAAACGGCTGTCCGGGCAGGCCAGCGGGAACAGCAGCGGCGAAAACTTCAGCAGGCTGGCGAAGCGGTTGAAAAAACTGTCTCCCTGCCCGAATATCACCGAGGGCCGGTAACTGGTAACCACCAGTCCCTCGGCGGCTGCCGCGTGCAGCAGGTCCTCGCCTGCTCCCTTTGTTTTCAGGTAGAGGCTGTCGGTTTCGCCTGCATCCGCGTTAAGCGCACTCATGTGCAGCAGCCTGCGTACGCCGGTGGCAAGCGCCGCGGCCAGAATTCTCCGTGGCAGCTCGACATGGGCACGCTCGAAGCCTGCACCCTTTTTGCCACTTTCATTTAGAATGCCGACCAGGTTGATGACCGCATCGCAGGCGGACAGGTTTTCAGCCAGCGTGTCGCTGTTGTAAACGTCGGCTTCTATGAGGGTAACGTCGGGATTGACGATGAGAGAACGGTGGCGTTCACGGTGCCGGGTGAGAACACGTACCTTGTAACCGTAATGTGTCAGGCGATTGACCAGGTGCTGGCCAACGAAGCCGGTACCGCCAATGATGCAAATTGTTTCGTAGCTCATGTTGTGTTTCTGCCTGTCTGGGTGATGCTGCAACGCACCAGTGTCAGCGCTCGATTTCGCTATAGTATGTTTCCGGGTAAATATCAGGCATGCGCTCGCTCAATGGAGTTATCAAGCGCTCCATCCGCCAGTCATAGATGGCCATGTAGGCAAGTATGCGTTGTACATAGGTACGGGTTTCCTTGTAGGTAATCGTTGCGATCCAGTTGTCTGATGACTGTTTGTCTTCTTGCGGCAACCAGCGCTGCACATTATGCGGCCCTGCATTATAGGCAGCTGATGCGAGCACAATATTGCCATTATATTGCTTCATGACATCCCCGAGGTAGGCAGAGCCAATCAGAATGTTTGTTTCCGGTTCGTATAGCTGGCCGGTACCGGACAGGGGGATATGATATTTTGCCGCCGTTTCCATCCCGGTTTTCGGCATTAACTGCATCAGTCCACGGGCACCGGCCGGGGAGCGGGCACTTTCGCCAAATGCGCTCTCCTGGCGGATGACTGCAAATATGTGTCCCGGGTCAAGCTGGCGGCTGCTGGCAATGTTACTGATGGTCTCCACGTGGTCAATCGGGAAACGCAACTGCAGATCACTGAAATCACGTGTCCTGGCAACGGTCAGGATGGCGCGGTCATGCCAGCCCCATTGTTTTGCAAGGGCCGAGGCTGCCTTGAGATCGCCAGGCGACAGCTTGCTGGTTGCCGCGTTCCACTCGCGACGTGCATCTGTGTGGAGTTTGGCCCGGTACAGCTCACGTGCACGGATAAAGCCGGCCCGTTTTGCCAGTTTCCGCAAGATTGACGGTTTATAATCAAGCGGCTGGTGAAGCGTCTTGTACGGTTCCTGCAGCCGGTCTGCTGCCAGGAAGCCGTGGTAATCCCTGGTTCCGGCGAGTGCATAAAAGGCGTCGATTGCATCTTTGTGGCGGTCTGTTCCCTCGAGGGCTTTAGCTTTCCAGTAGCGCCATTCCTCGTTATCAGCCTCGCTGGCCGGCAGGGCTGCAATTTGTTCGAGTATGGCCGGCCAGTCACGATTGCGGATAGCGGCACGAATACGCCATTCGCGTACGCTGTTGTTGGCAAACGCCGCCGGTACTTTAACCAGCCAGTCATAGGCCTGTGGCAGTTTTTGCCAGTTTGCCTGCATCGCGATATGTTTTTCAATTTGTCCGCTTGCAGATGCAGGGAACCGGTAACGCGTCTTTATTTCCTCCCACCTCTCATGCGCCTGCATGGCGTCACTGTTCGCGATGCGCCGCAGCGCGTGGGCGATGATGTCGCGGGTGATTTCAGTGTCGGCTACCAGGCTGCCTGATTGCAGCGTTTTTGCAGGTTCACGATGGGCTTCTTTCCAGAGATCGACCGAGCGCCTGTCTGCCTCCGACAGGCTGCGTGCCAGGTAGTTGACCAGGCTGATTCGACTGTTTTTCATCGCCAGCCGTATTCGCTCCCATATCAGTTTGGACGTTAGATGGCCCTTGTCGGCGAGGTACTTGAAGGCCGGATCGCAGGCATCGTCCTGTGATTTCCCGACCAGCCAGAGTTTCAGTGCATCATCAACAAAAGTCTTTGAGCGGCGGGTCTCCAGCTCTGCCTGCAGCTTGTAACACTGCAGTCTGACCGGTTGCTTGCCTTTGTACTCCTTGAGGAACTGCGCCCAATCCCCGCGCCGCGCCAGTTCATATAGCCAGGACTGGTGCATGCGCCAGCTGACAGGCTGTCCGCGGTAGCGCTTTATAAAGGCGGCTATGGTTCGTTTGTTTGCCTGTTCTATGGATTCGAGTAACTTGTCAAATTCCAGGTAGGCATACAATGGATAATCCTTCAGGCTGCCGGAGAGCCTTTCGAAGTCTTCCATGCGCTTTTCCTGCAGGGCCTTGCGTGCCTGCAGAAATTGTTCCCGTTGCTGTTTCAGGTCATCATCTGCGGGCAGGCAGGCCTGGCTCGCCGCCAGGATAAAAAGCGTTGCAAGGATTTTGATGGTGTACTTCATAGTCCGCTATAGTTACAGAAACTGCCCGCAGTAACAAAGGAGCTTTCGACATGACCATCAAGTCTGTAAACCCGGCAGATGGCAGCATCCTGAAAGAGGTGGCTACATTCACGGCTGCCGAGCTGGAAACCGCTTTGCAGGAAGCGGCAACAGCCGCTCCGGAGTGGCGCGTCACGCCCCTGGCGGAACGTTGTGCCTTGATGCAGAAGGCCGCACAGGTGCTGCGCAATCGCGCTGATGAATTTGCCCGCACCATAACGCTGGAAATGGGTAAACCCCTCAGGGAATCGCTCGCAGAGGTTGAGAAGAGCGCCCTGGGTTGTGAGTTCTACGCCGCGCATGGACCTTCGTTCCTGGCCGATGAAGAGATTGTATCCGATGCCGGCCGCAGCCTGGTGGCCTGGCAGCCTCTGGGCACTGTACTGGCGGTAATGCCGTGGAATTTTCCCTTCTGGCAGGTATTTCGTTTTGCCGCACCGGCGCTGGTTGCCGGGAACACCGGTTTGCTCAAGCATGCCTCCAATGTGCCACTGTGTGCGCTGGCCATTGAATCGGTATTCCGGGAGGCGGGCTTCCCCGCGGGCGTCTTTAATGCCCTGATGATCCAGTCCTCGCGGGTAGCAGGCGTCATCGAGGATGAACGCGTGCATGCCGTGACCCTTACCGGGAGCGAGCCGGCCGGCCGGCAGGTAGCTGCCACCGCGGGCGCACAAATCAAGAAATCGGTGCTGGAACTGGGCGGCTCGGATCCGTTCATCGTGCTCGAGGATGCCGACCTGGATCTGGCGGTGGAAGTCGCCGTGACCTCGCGCTACCTGAATAGCGGGCAAAGCTGTATTGCCGCCAAGCGCTTTATCGTGATCAATGCCGTTGCCGATGATTTTGTGCAACGCTTCAAGACCGCTGTCGAGAATTTGCGGGTTGGTGATCCGCTGGATGAATCGTCGCATATAGGTCCACTGGCACGCTTTGACCTGCGCGATGAATTGCATCGCCAGGTGGTGGAAAGTATTGCGCAGGGCGCAGTTGCGGTTACCGGATGCAGCTTCGAAAGCCGCAAGGGCGCGTATTACCAGGCCTCGATACTGGACCGTGTTTCTCCGGGTATGTGTGCCTACCATGAAGAGTTGTTCGGGCCGGTTGCGAGTATCATCCGTGCAGAAGACGAGGCTGATGCGGTGCATATTGCCAACGACACGGATTTTGGTCTTGGCGGCAGTGTCTGGACGCAGGACAGTGAGCGCGGTGAGCGGGTGGCGCGTCAGCTCGAATGCGGCTGCGCGTTTGTCAACGGCCTGGTAAAGAGCGATCCGCGGCTGCCATTCGGCGGGGTGAAGAACTCCGGTTACGGGCGGGAACTGTCGCGGCTGGGCATGCACGAGTTTATGAACGCAAAGACTATCTGGATTCGATAGAAAAACGGGTCAGGCAATGACGCAAAAGAATCTATTGCCACGGGCATCACAGAGGGCACAGAGAAAAAAAGCCGGCACCGACCCACTGCTACAGGATAACCTTGAAGCTGTAATTGAAGAAGCGGGCATGCCCGCGAACAAATACTTTTTTCTCATGGAGAATTCAGCATGAATACCGGCACCGAAGAAATGACTGATATCGATTTATTCTCGCCCATACGCATGGGTGACCTGCAGCTGGCGAACCGAATAATCATGGCGCCGCTGACGCGCAACCGGGCTGCCATGCCCGGTAATGTGCCACAGGGCATAAATGTGACCTACTACGAGCAGCGGGCCGGTGCAGGTTTGATTATCGCCGAGGCGACACAGGTCTCGCCGGAAGGCATTGGTTATCCGGCAACTCCGGGAATTCACAGCGAAGAACAGATGCGCGGCTGGCGTGCTATAAACAACGCAGTCCATGCGCAGGGTGGTCACATATTCCTGCAGTTATGGTATTGCGGTCGTATCTCCCACCCCGATCTCTTGCCGGATAACCGGCAACCGGTTTCTGCTTCCGCCATCACGCCAGAGGGGGATGCCGTTACCTTCGAAGGGATGAAGCCTTTCGTTGAACCAAGGGCGCTGCGCACTGACGAGATAGCAGGTATTGTCGACCAATATCGCCAGGCGGCGAAGCGTGCCCTTGATGCGGGCTTCGATGGCGTGGAGATCCATGCCGCAAACGGTTATTTGCTGGATCAGTTCCTGCGTGATGGCACCAATCAGCGTGATGATATCTATGGCGGTTCGCTGGAGAATCGTAGCCGCCTGTTAATGGAGGTGTTGTCTGCCGTGCTGGAGACCTGGGAACCATCGCGGGTGGGTGTGCGTATCTCACCGGAAAATTCCTTCAATGATATTCGTGATTCCGACCCGCAGGCTACCTTCAATCATGTCGCCAGGACGCTTAGCGGCAAGGGACTGGGATACCTGCACGTGGTGGAGGGTGACATGATGAGTGGTGCGCGCAGTCTGGACTACCGGCGGATACGCGATAATTTTGATGGTTGCTACATGGCAAACAACGCCTATGACAAGGCACGTGCCCAGGCAGCCATCGCCCGCGGCGATGCAGACATGGTGTCATTCGGCCAGCTGTTTCTTGCCAACCCGGACCTGGTGCAACGCTTCAAGGGGGATGCTGAATTGAATTCCCCGGACCCGGAGACGTTCTACGGGGGCGATGAAAAGGGCTATACCGACTACCCGACGCTGGCCTGAAGCGCGTCGCCTTGAAAGAAAAAAGAGCCGGTTGTTTTTTAAAAAATGATGCCGGCCAACAGCGCTGCCGGTACGCTTTTCGTGACTGTTGCAAGCGGTTGAAAAACATCTGAAGAATAATTTTCTCAAGCCTGAATAAAAATACTTTTTTGTATGATTAATGTTTACATTTGCAATCGCATGATTGATTTAATGTCTGTATTTATAATGCCTATAAACACAGGCTATGAAAACATGTTAGTATCTTCTTAACTTCTGGACAACAGCCGAAACCCGGTCAGACTTGCATAGGGACCTTCATGAACAAGACTCCGAACAGACTATTGATTTCGATCGCAATCCTTGTCGCTGCATTCACATTGCAGACGGCACATGCCGGGCAGGCAATCGTGCCGGCTTCCAGTCAAACCGGTACCCACTTGCCGGACATTGATCGTGGCGCGCTGATCAAGATGGTTAAAAAATTACGCAGCCAGTTGATAGAGCGCAAGCAAGTGCTCGTGCAGGCTGTTGCGGACAAGAAGATGGACAGCGGCGATGCCGTCATCACGGCCATCATGCCTGGCGGTCTGCTTTATGCCGGATACAAAAAGCTTCGGTATGACCAGGCAAAAAATGAACTGGAACGCGTCAGTGCCGATATTGATGAATTTTCCGCTGATCTTCTGGCCATGCAATCCATGTCAACGCCGGTTGTTATTGCGCAACTTCCCTGAGCCTGCGCCGCACGAGAACCAACTCGTGCCGCCTGAGGCCATCTTTTGCCGCCGCTCTTCGAGCGGCGGCAGTCGTTTATGACTACCCGTGCCTTCTGCTTATCTGCAATAGTTACTAATCTCCACCGGCAGCCATGCAGTCGCATGGCGATTTTGTATCTTTGGTTTTCTTTGCGCGTTTTCTTGCCTGCACGGGATAATCGTTTCGCATGGAATTACTGACCTATCTGCTTACCGGGACCATTGCCGGGCTGATGGCCGGGCTGCTGGGAATCGGCGGTGGGCTGGTCGTCGTGCCGGCACTGGCGCTGCTGTTTGCCAGCCAGGGTTTTGCCGCTGACAGCCTGATGCATTTTGCTGTCGGTACGTCGCTGGCAACCATTATTCCGACTTCAGTCTCCTCGCTGCTGGCTCATCACCGCCGTAACAGCGTCCACTGGCGGGCGGTGCGTGGTTTGTTGCCGGGTATTCTCGCGGGTGCACTTGCAGGCGCCTGGCTGGCAAGCCAGATCAGCAGCCCGGGGCTGGCCTTGCTGTTCGGTGTATTTGAAATTCTGGTGGCCGTGCATTTGCTGTCAGGCGTACAGGCCGGGGCGCACCGTGCCCTGCCAGGTACTGTCGGCCTTGGGGTTGCCGGCGTGATCATCGGGGCGGTTTCCGCCATCCTCGGGATTGGCGGTGGCACCCTGAGCGTGCCCTTTCTGCTCTGGAACCGGGTCGATATTCGCACCGCGGTCGGCACAGCGGCAACCTGCGGGTTGCCGATCGCGCTCGCCGGTGCCGCCGGATTTGCACTGGGCGGCTGGAATAGCGGTATACAGCGCGACATGGCGAGCGGTTTTATTTACTGGCCGGCGGTTCTATTGATTGCGCTTGCAAGTGTGCCACTCGCGCCGGTCGGGGCACGGCTGGCGCATTACCTGCCGCGCAAAACCCTGCAGCAGGTGTTTGCCATCATTCTGTTGCTGATCGGGTTGAAAATGATTCTTGGCGTGTAGTCGCCTGGCGGTCAAAAATCCCACGCGCGGCTGAGACAGAAACCTGAAAACATTACCGGATACCGATGCTGCTTATTTCAAAATATATAATAAAAACATAAATATAAAACATTCATGCCGAACAGCGTTCCGAATAAGCTGGGTTTATTAACGACAAGATATTACTGGTTTGAAATTCACTACCAAAGGGGTAGAGTTAGCGGCCCTGTCATCGGCACGAGTGCGTGTGTGATCAAGCGCTTAGCGGAGATAGACGGCAAATTGACAACATCATCCGAACAGCAACAACGGGAAAAAGCTAATGTCCAAACTGGTTAACCCACATGGGGGCGGTGCCCTAAAACCCTTACTGCTTGAAGGAGCAGACCTTGCAGCCGAGCAGCAGCGGGCTGCCGGCCTGACGAAGATCAGCGTTTCATCGCGCGAGTCCGGTGACATCATTATGATGGGTATCGGTGGTTTTACCCCGCTGGACGGATTCATGACCCGCGCGGACTGGGAAGGCGTCTGCGACGGCATGAAGATGGCCAACGGCCTGTTCTGGCCGATCCCGATTACCCTGTCGACCGATGCCGTGTCGGCCGAGGGCATCAGCGAAGGCGATGACATTGCGCTGGCCGATTCCGAGTCCGGCGAAATCCTCGCCACCATGACGGTCACCGAGAAGTACAGTATCGACAAGAAGCACGAGTGCATGATGGTCTACAAGACCACCGACGATGAGCACCCGGGCGTGAAAATGGTCATGGCGCAGGGCGAAGTCAATCTCGCCGGCCCGGTCAGGGTCCTCTCACAGGGAGGATTCCCGGAAACTTACGGTGACCAGTTCATGACCCCCGCGCAGACCCGCGCAGAATTCGAAAAACGTAACTGGTCCGAGATTGCCTGTTTCCAGACACGTAACCCCATGCACCGTTCGCACGAGTACCTCGCCAAGATTGCTATCGAGACACTTGACGGCGTGCTGATTCATTCCCTGCTGGGCAAGCTGAAGCCCGGTGATATCCCGGCTGACGTACGCAGCAATGCCATCGGTACGCTGATCGACAAGTACTTTGCAGACAATACCGTTATCCAGGCCGGCTACCCGCTGGACATGCGCTATGCGGGTCCGCGCGAGGCGCTGCTGCATGCCGTGTTCCGCCAGAACTACGGCTGTTCGCACCAGATCGTCGGTCGTGATCATGCCGGCGTTGGCGATTACTATGGCCCGTTCGATGCACATCACATTTTCGACGAGATCCCGGCCGGTTCGCTGGAAACCGAACCGCTGAAGATCGACTGGACCTTCTGGTGCAACAAGTGCGATGGCATGGCGTCGATGAAGACCTGCCCGCATGAAGGCGGCGACCGCATCCTGCTGTCAGGCACCAAGCTGCGCAAGGCGCTGTCCGAGGGTGAAGATGTATCCGACAAGTTCTCGCGTCCGGAAGTGCTCACCATCCTGCGCAAGTATTACGGCAGCCTGAAGGATGACGAAAAGGTTGAAATCAAGATGAGCGGACATTCCGCGAAGTAGTAACGGCTCCAGAACCTGCTGCAGGCATGGGGCAGCGGAGTTTAAAACTCAAGAATAAGATTGATGGAGAAATATCATGCCTACATTTGTACGTACCGATAAGTGCGATGGCTGTAAGGGTCAGGACAAGACTGCTTGCATGTACATCTGCCCGCATGACCTTATGATGCTTGACAAGGATGGTTCAGCAACCGGTCATCCCATGAAGGCCTATAACCAGGAACCGGAGCAATGCTGGGAGTGCTATGCCTGCGTGAAGATTTGCCCGCAGCAGGCAGTCGAGGCGCGTCACTACGCCGATATTGTACCGCTGGGTGGTTCTGTGCAGCCGCTGCGTGGTTCCGACTCCATCATGTGGACTATCAAGTTCCGCAACGGCAACCTGAAGCGCTTCAAGTTCCCGATTCGCACCACCCCGGAAGGTTCCATTGATCCTTATGGCGGCAAGCCGCAGGCAGATATATCGAAGATCGAAGAGCCTGGCTTTTTCGTTCAGTGCAACGGCTATCGCGCAGGCGACCGCAGCGAACTGATCAGGATCTGATCGCGCGACGCTGCAAACTATCGAGAAAGAGGAATTTAGAATGTCAGGTGAATTTGGAACTCCCGAAGTCATCGAAGAGGATGTGGATATTCTTCTGATCGGCGGTGGTATGGCATGTTGTGGTGCTGCCTATGAAGTAATGCGCTGGGCTGAAAAAACTGATCTGAAAATCAGGCTGGTTGACAAGGCCGCCATGGACCGTTCAGGTGCCGTGGCCATGGGGCTGTCCGCGATCAACACCTATATCGGAACCGAGCAGGACCCGGCCGATTACACCCGCATGGTCTCCAACGACCTGATGGGTATTACCCGAGACGATCTGACCTATGACGTTGGCAGGCATGTCGACGAGTCAGTACATCTGTTCGAGGAGTGGGGTCTGCCGATCTGGAAGACCGATGAAAACGGCGAGCGTTTTGACGGTTCCATGGGCATGACGCCACTGAAGGATGGCGGCAAGCCCGTCCGTTCAGGAAGGTGGCAGATCATGATCAACGGTGAATCCTACAAGTGGATCGTTGCAGAGGCCGCCAAGAAAGCGCTCGGTACCGACAATATCCAGGAGCATATCTTCATCGTCAAGCTGGTTAACGACAAGAACGAGCCCAATCGCGTTGCCGGTGCTGTTGGCTTCTCGGTTCGTGAAGACAAGGTGTTCGTCTACAAGGCCAAGGCCATCCTGCTGGCTGCCGGTGGTTGTGTGAACATCTTCCGTCCGCGTTCTGTTGGTGAAGGTATAGGTCGTGCCTGGTACCCGGTATGGAATGCCGGTTCTACCTATGCAATGGCTGCTGAGGCCGGTGCAGAGATGACCCTGATGGAAAATCGCTTCGTACCGACCCGTTTTAAAGACGGTTACGGTCCGGTTGGCGCCTGGTTCCTGCTGTTCAAGGCGAAGTCTACCAATGCCACTGGCGAGATTTACATGGACCGCAACAAGGAAATGCTGGATGACTATCCGCCTTATGGCCAGGCGTCAACGCCGGCTTCCTGCCTGCGTAACCACCTCATGCTGAAAGAGATGAAGGAAGGTCGCGGCCCGATCTGGATGGACACGGTGACAGCGCTTGCAAATCTGCGTGCAACACTGACACCGCGCGAAGTGAAGCATCTCGAGGCGGAAGCCTGGGAAGACTTCCTTGATATGTGTATCGGTCAGTGTGGTATCTGGGTGGGTGAGAATATCGAGCCGGACAAGAAGAACTCCGAGCTGATGCCGACCGAACCCTACCTGCTCGGTTCGCACTCCGGCTGTTGTGGTATATGGGTGTCCGGTCCGACTGATGTCGGCGCACCAACTGATGAGGCTTTCAATGATGGCATTCCCGAGCACCTGCCGAAAGGATGGAACTGGGGTTACCGTGCCATGACCACCGTTACCGGTTTGTGGACTGCGGGCGACGGCGTGGGCGCATCCGGTCACAAGTTCTCTTCCGGTTCGCATGCAGAAGGCCGTATCGCTGCCAAGGCCATGGTCAAGTTCTGCCTGGACAACAAGGACTTCAAGCCTGAGCTGGACACCTCTGTAGAACAACTGGTTTTCGATGTTTACAAGCCGGTCAGAAATTACCTTGAGTTCAAGGACTACACGACGGCCATCGATATCAACCCGAACTACATTACGCCAAAGATGCTGCAGTTCCGTTTGCAGAAGGTCATGGACGAATATGTGGCTGGTGTTGCGACCTACTACACCACCAACTCCCACATGCTGGAAGTTGCCGGTGAGAAGATCGATATGCTGAAGGAAGACGCCGAGAAGATGCGTGCCAAGGACCTGCATGAACTGCTGCGTGCCTGGGAGAACTACCACCGCATCATCACGGCTGAAGCCCACATGAAGCACATCGAGTTCCGTCAGGAGTCGCGCTATCCCGGTTTCTACTACCGCATGGACAAGAACTTTGTCGATGAAGAAAACTGGAAGTGCTTTGTAAACTCCGTGTATGACAAGGAAACCCGGAAGTGGACCTGTTTCAAACGTGCACACGTTGATCTGGTCGACAAGTCCAAGCTGTTCAAGTAAGGACTGCCGGGGACAGGTTTTGAACCTGTCTACGCAAGTATTCAAGTCCGGTTGCCTTGCGGTGCCCGGACTTTTTCTTTTTCGGGGACAGACCAGAATGGTGCTTACTTAAGCAGTTTCATCAATATATGCAGTACAATTGGCCACGGAAGCACACGGAAAAACACGGAAAAATAAATTGACTGACCGGAAACGGTTCCGTGTCCTTCCGTGTGTTTCCGTGGCAGGGTTCTTAAGTAAGTGCCATTCTGGTCTGTCCTCGATTTTAGTGGGAAAAGGTGCCGCCACCTTTCTGGGAGCTATTTGAGATGCAAGACAATGTCTGACGACAATAAGCTCATCGAAGATTCCCCATTACCGGATAGCCCGGTCATACCAAACCAGTTGCCAGGCGATGCCGTCATCCAGTTTCGCTGCCACAAGGATATCGACTGTTTCAATGCCTGCTGCAAGAACATCGATATCATGCTGACACCGTACGATATCCTGCGTTTGAAAAAGCGCCTGGGGATCACATCAACAGAATTTCTCAGGCAGTTCACGGAACCCTTCGAGTTCGGCAGGGGCAGCGTCGGCGGCGTCAAGTACAAACCGAAGGAAGGCACGAATCAGTGCCGGTTCGTTACTGATGAGGGCTGCAGCGTCTACACAGACCGGCCCACGGCGTGCCGCTATTACCCGGTTGGCCTGTTGTCGACGCGCCGCCAGGACGAGAACTTTGACCGCGCCTCCTATGCGCTTGTTGAAGAACAGCATTGCCATGGTCACCTTGAAGATCGCAAGCTCACGATTGATGAATACCGTGTGGAGCAGGGGCTGGAGGAATATGACGAACATGGCCGCGCCTGGCGGCAACTGATTCTAAAGGTGAAGTCCGCCGGCCCTGCGATTGGCAATATGTCGAAGACCAGTCTGAAATTTTTCTTTATGGCCTGTTATGACCTGGACCGCTTTCGCGAGTTCGTCAGGAGCGAGGGCTTTGGTACCACCTACGATATCGATGATGCGACCCGGGATGAATTGTTGAGCGACGAGATGGCGCTGCTGCGTTTTGCTGACCGCATGATCCGCCAGATCATGTATGGCGAGGAAACCATTGCCCTCAAGCCTGACGCCCTCGAGCAGCACCTGGCCCGTCGTGGTGACCGCAAGCAAACCGAGCACGACGACATGGCCCGCCCGAGCATGGCGGCCTACGAGATGCCCGTGGATGGCGAGGCTGAAAAAGACCATGAAAAATAATGGGTTAAATTTAGTACTTAGGATTTTATGTCAAACGCCTGCCTGAAAGATTGCCAGGTGTTTTACAGCCATTACCGGCAGGTAGACGGGGCTCTATTCCAGCTTCAGTATCCTGGCACCGCCAGGAGGCACAGCACGGTCACGATAGCGCTGATCCAGCAGTACGAGTATTTACCTGAAGTCACCCATAGGGCGCAACTGGATAGCGCTACTGTCCTCGTGGTAATACAGCAGCTCGCAATCGACGGGTTCGTTGAGCGACTCCCTTGCAGCCGTGTTCGGAAAAATCCACGACAGCATGATCAGCCTGCCCCCTTCGTTTTGCTTGCAGGCATCGGCCTGGCTGATGACAAAAATGATTTCCTTGTCCGTAATAACAGCAAGAAACTGCATACAGCGTACAGGTACGAAAACACAGTTGGACCTGCTTCGGTTGATCAGGCCGCCGATGGGTGTCATGCCACCGTACCCATCATCCTCGATAGCGCAATAAACCATGTCTTTCATATGCAAAGCCCTCATCGTCTGAACCACGCCAGTGGTAACAAATCTGGCTGCATTTACGTACTCAAAGCGGTTTGGAATCAGGCATGTACAGGTGCCGCTACTTCGCGGTGGAGAAAGTCCCGATCGAGTTGCTCATAAAACCGTCAACTGCTACCGGCTGTTGCCACGTTGCGGGTGCCTGCCAGTTGTTGCAGGTTCTTTCATTCAGCCATTCAGGTGTTTTTTCTTTCCCCGGGTGGATGTATTCGGTGTCTGTCCGGGCAAGTGTGTTGCCCCGGCGATGGCGGCCAGGATACCTGCCACGTCCAGACCACACTGCGCCAGTTGCTGCTGGTGGGTGCCGTGCTCGATAAATTCGTCGGGAATACCAAGGTTGAGTACCTGAACGTCTGCACCCTGTTCATGCAGGGCTTCATTGACGGCGGAGCCGGCACCACCCTGCAGGGTATTTTCCTCGACGGTGACCAGCAGCTCATGCCGTTCTGCCATTTCGGCAATAAGGTCTTCGTCCAGCGGCTTTACAAAACGCATGTTTACAACGGTGGCATTAATTTCATTGCCGGCCTCAAGTGCGGCCGCAACACGGCTGCCGAATGCAAGGATGGCGAGCTGTTCTCCCTGCCGGCAGATGTCCGCGCGGCCAATGGGCAGGGTGTCCAGCCCTGATTCCGGCTCGATTCCCTTGCCTGTGCCACGCGGGTAGCGCACGGCAGCAGGACCCGGGTGTTGCCAGGCGGTGGTCAGCATCTGGCGGCACTCTCTTTCATCGGCCGGGGCCATGATAATCATGTTGGGTACACAGCGTAGAAAACTCAGGTCAAATACGCCGGCATGCGTTGCGCCGTCGGCACCTACCAGCCCGGCGCGGTCGATGGCAAAGGTGACATCGAGGTTCTGCAATGCAATGTCGTGTATCAACTGGTCATAGGCGCGCTGCAGGAAGGTGGAATAGATGGCGACCACCGGCTTCAGCCCTTCGCAGGCCAGTCCGGCAGCAAATGTCAACGCGTGTTGTTCAGCGATGCCGACATCGAAATAGCGCCCGGGAAATCTTTCAGAAAATTTCACCAGTCCGGAGCCTTCCCGCATCGCCGGTGTGATGCCGGTCAGGCGCTTGTCTGCCGCTGCCATGTCACACAACCAGTCACTGAACACCTGTGTATAGGTCTTCGATGTCGCGGCGCTGTCCTGTTTGCCGGTTTCGCGGTTAAACGGTGTCACCCCGTGATAATTGCACGGATCCTGCTCGGCCGGGTGATACCCTTTGCCCTTCTGCGTGACGACATGGAGGAACTGGGGGCCCTTGAGTCCGCGCAGATTGCGCAGCGTGGTTGTGAGGGTGGGCAGGTCATGCCCGTCAATCGGTCCGAGGTAATTAAAACCGAGCTCCTCGAACAGGGTGCCGGGCATGAACATGCCTTTTAAATGCTCTTCCGAGCGTCGCAGGAATGTCATGGCACCCGGCAGGTTTTGCAGGATACTCTTGCCGCTATTACGGACCCCGCTATAGAGGCGCCCGGACAGGGTGCGTGCCAGGTAGTTGTGCATGGCACCCCGGTTTGGCGAGATCGACATTTCATTGTCATTCAGTATGACCAGCAGGTTGCAGTCCATGTCACCGGCGTTATTGAGTGCCTCGTAGGCCATGCCCGCGGTCATGGCCCCGTCACCGATGATTGCAACCGTATGCTGATCCCTGCTCTCGATGGATGCTGCAGCTGCCATGCCCAGTGCCGCGCTCACCGAGGTGCTTGAATGCCCGGCGCCGAAGCTGTCGTATTCACTTTCCTCGCGGCTGAGAAAGCCGCTGAGTCCGTCACGGCGGCGCAGACTGGACATGGCATCGCGCCGGCCGGTGAGGATCTTGTGAGGATAGGCCTGGTGCCCTATGTCCCAGACCAGCCGGTCTCGAGGTGTATTGAAGATATAGTGCAGGGCAATCGTCAATTCCACGGTGCCGAGGCCGGCCGCCAGGTGACCGCCGGTTGCAGAAACGGAGTCGATCAGGAATTCACGTAATTCGTCAGCCAGTTGCCCAAGCCCGGCAGGCTCCAGCAAGCGTAGCCCGGCCGGTGAGTCAATGCTGCTGAGTAATGGATATCGGGTATTGGGCATGGGTAGTTCCGGCCGTGAATTCTACCAGACTGTGACAGGCCCATGTTGACCCCTGTCGATTCGGCGGAATTTATTTATCTTATTGATATATATTGTTAAGTTGTGCCCTCAGGCTTGGGATAACCGTGGATTCGAACCAGGGATTAAGCCGGAACCAGCGCAGATTTCGCGGTGACGGGTGTGGCAGGGGAAAATAATCCGGCAGGTAATCCTGCCAATGCTGCACCGTACGGGTGAGCGACTGGCGCCTGCTCCCCAGGTAATAATCCTGTGCGTACTTGCCCACCAGCAGCCGCAATTGCAGGTTGGGGAGTTCTGCAAACAGTCTTTCATGCCACAGGGTGGCGCATTCCGGGCGGGGTGGCAGGTCGCCTGATTTTCCCTTGCCGGGATAACAGAAACCCATCGGGATGATGGCGATCTCACTTTCATCGTAAAAGCGCCCGCGATCCAATTGCATCCAGTCACGCAGGCGATCACCACTGGGGTCGTTCCAGGGGATTCCGCTTCGGTGGACTTTTGTACCGGGGGCCTGGCCGATAATCAGTATGCGGGCGGAGCGGCTGGCGCGCAGTACAGGCCGGGGACCGAGCGGTAGCCGGGGTTCACATACCCGGCAGGCGCGAACATTTTTCAATAAATCATCAAGGCTGTCGTGGCTCACTTTGAGTTCAGCATTTCGCCGAGTTCCAGTGGTGCACGCCGTTCATTTTTTTCATACCAGCGCCTGCAGACATCCATGCCGGCCTCGAGGTAAGCGCGTTCATCGGCATTTTCATGGAATCCCTGCAGGCGTTCACTGATACTGCCGGTTTCTGTAATGGGCATGTTGAAGTACTTGTTGATAAAGGCAACGAATACACCAAGTGTCTGCGTTTCATCCAGGCCAAATTCATCAGCGAGGTATTCAATGGCGCCGAAATGAAAGGCCATTACCTTGTACTGCCTGGCCGGGTATCGTCCAAGGTCCTCGCGGTCAATGCCCATGATGGTGGCCGTAGTGAAGCGGTCAAGGATCTTGCCGAGTTTCTCCGTGGGTGAGGGGGGGCGGGGTTTTTTTTCAAACAACCTGGTGAATATTCCCATTTACAGCCACCTGCGTACGCGCTGCTTGTAATCCAGGTAGTCCTGGCCAAATATTTTTTCGAGATAGCGTTCCTCGCGTTTGATAGCGTATTGCGTGATGACAAAGACAGAAACAATTGCCAGGGCCAGTATCCAGGCATTGTTGAGCCAGACTGCGATAGTGATTTGTACAAGTGTCAGGACAATGTATAGCGGATTGCGCGTAAGCCTGTAAGGCCCGGATCTGATCAGTGCAGAATCAGGTTTATCCGGGCGAACATCGGTGCGAGCCTGGTAGAATTTGAAAATCGAGAAGCCGGCTATGAGCAGGGCGAAGGCAATAATAATGCTTGCGTATAAATAACCATGAATGCCGAACGGCATCGACTGCGGCCAGTAATTATCGATAGCCATGCCCGAGAGAATGCTGCCGGCATAGATGACTGGAGGGTGTACCCTGACGCCCGGGCCATGTGGGTCGGATTCCGGCCTGTGATCATCGTCCGTATTCACGGGAGATTCTCATGCAAAAATGTTTGCAGATTTTTCGCATTGATAATTTGCGTGCCATCGCAGTTGAACTGCATGAGTACCGTACCCTGCACCATGCAGATGGTGATATTGCGCAGGTAATATTCCTCGATCTCACGCAGCACTTTCAGGGAAGCGAACACTGCATGTATATCTTCCCGGCTTAGTGGTTGCCAGTTGTCGGAACGACGCTGCAGGATATTCTTCCAGTGGTCCGGCAAACCCTGGTAATAAGATGTGGCGCGTAATGCGTTATAGAGTTCACGCATCAGGCTGATCTTGTTTTCGAACGACAGGGGCGGGAATTGCCGCTCCAGATAAGCCCGGTCAGCCAGTTTTGCACCATCGTGAATTTCGGAGCGCAGCGGATCAAATACCGACAGGGTGCGGATATCGCCGCTGTTAAAGCCGACAAATACGCGATAAATTCCACGATTCAGCATCATCTCCTCGAGGTTGGCGACTATCTCCTCGATCGAGTCATCAATGCTGCTGCGGTAGCGCTTGCGCACAGATACGGATTCGCGCATCGAGGGATCGCCTTTCAGCCCGATCTGCAATTTATCTGAATTCAGACCGGCCGCACTGACGATGCTTTCCTTGAGCACCTGTTCTTCCAGGCTGAGTGTGTCGGTGATCTCGGTCATGTTTGTATGAGACAGGGTTCGCCGTCAGGAAGTCATTACTGTTGTGCTTTTACGCGGGCCTGCAAAGTACCAGATAATGACGCCAAGCAGGGGTAATACCAGTACCAGCCCAATCCATAATGCTTTTTTGAACGTATCTACAGAACTCTGGAATATATTCAAAATGGCCCAGATATTTGCAATCAGGATAATGATGCCCAGTATGTTTTCCATGTATATCCTCCTTGTTACTTCCCGGCGGGTGTTGAGGTTTTTTTCAGCTGGCGGCCATAACCGCGATCAATGCCGTGCAGAATGATAGCCCTTCCGTTTGCGTGTTCAAACAGCACTGGAGTGGTGTCGTTTCCAGACGATGGTATAGATTCCGCTATTGACCAGCAGGACAAACAGGGCAAGCAGGTACTGAATATCCGCTGTCAGACCGGCAGGGTAGATCAGCGGTTCAAGATAGTGCTCGATGAAGCCCGCTTCATACATGCCGCTGCCCGCCGCGTGGCGAAGCCGGTTTTCAAGCGGGGTCAGCGGGCAAACCCGGCCGGACAGTTCAATCAGGACGCCCCAGGCCACACAGGGGAGATGCAGCCAGGCAAGCCTGGGCCAGCGCAGCACCAGCAGGCCGCCGGCGACAACGAACAGGATGAACGCGGCATGCAGGACGAGAACCAGGTCAGCCAGCAGATGAATATTGTTGTTCCTCTTGGAGTCCGCGAGGGGAAAAAGCCTGATGTGCCAGCCTGATCAAGGCAATCATTCACGGTCGCGGCCGGCAGAGCGGAGCCATCATATAAGTTAATGCTAATGTAGAAATCAAAAATAAGTCATTACTTATTTGAACTGATCGCATACATCCGTCCGTTAACATCACCTTTCGCCAGTTGAAGATTTTCGAGGCTGTCGCCAGCCACCTGATCTGCACCCGTGCCTCGGAGGCCTTGCCCCGGACACAGCCTGCCGTTTTCCTGAGTTTTGTAAAACGGGAAGTGGCGAAGATCCTGAGTCTGCCACCCCTGCATTGAAGCCGGCCCTTGCATGGAGGGGATCAGTTCGCCAGCGCTGCGCGTATGGCCTCTGCAGTTTCCAGTGCCTTGTCCGCATCTTCCGACAGGATGTTGATGTGCCCCATCTTGCGTCTGGCCGTGGCCTTGCGTTTGCCGTAAAGGTGCAGCAGTGCCTGCGGTTCGTTAAAGACCGCTTCCCAGTGTGGCTCTCCATTGGCCCAGAGGTCGCCCATGAGGTTGATCATGACGACTGGCGAGAGTAACTGTGCATCGCCGGGGGGCAGACCGCAGAGGGTGCGGACCTGTTGTTCGAACTGCGAGGTGACGCAGGCATCGACGGTAAGATGCCCGCTGTTGTGTGGTCGCGGGGCAACGGTATTGATCAGCAGTTCTCCTTCCGTGGTCAGGAAAAACTCGACGGCCAGAACCCCGCAGTAGTCGAATTCATCGGCCAGCTCGCAGGCGATTTCCAGCGCATTTTCCTCAATTTCGCCGTCAATAGCCGCCGGGGCAATGGAGGTTTCGAGCAGTCCCTTGCGGTATATATTTTCAATTACCGGGTAGGTTTCAGTGTCACCGGCAATACCGCATGCGATAATCACGCATAGACGTTTTTCTACAAATATACGTTCCTCGAGTATGCAGGTCTGCTTGCCCATTTCATTAAAGGCGTCGATGGCCTCCTCGATTGACTCAACCATGTGCTGTCCCTGGCCCGGGTAGCGTGGCCGTGCAACCTTGAGAATACCTGCTTCGCCGAGATCATCCATGGCCGCTTCCAGGTCGGTAATACCATGGATCGTGTAAAACGCGACAGTTGAGAAATCATGTTCGTCCAGCCAGGTTTTTTCGCGCAGCCGGTCCTGGATGATTTCAATGTTTGCCGGTGACGGCCTTACCTTGCAGTGCTGTTGGGTGCGATTCAGGCTTTCCGGCGGCAGGTTTTCAGTCTCGGCGGTGATAACGGCGCAGTAGTCGCCGAGCATATCCAGTGCCGCATTATCATTGAAATCTGCCTTGATATGCTGGTCTGCGATACTGCCAGCCGGGCTGTGCGGGTCCGGGTCGAGGATAATTACACGGTAGCCCATGCTGCGCGCAGCGATGGTGAACATGCGAGCCAGCTGGCCGCCGCCGATCATTCCAAGTGTGGAGTCCGGTAGTATCATGCAGTTGGCAGCGTCGAGTTTCGAACCATTTGTTCCTGTTCCTTGCGGAAGATATCCAGTTTGTCTGCCATATCCGTGTCGGTGACGGCAATGTTATGTACGGCATACAACGCGGCATTGGCAGCGCCGGGCTCGCCAATCGCAAAAGTTGCCACCGGTAAGCCCCTGGGCATCTGTACCGTGGACAGCAACGAGTCCATACCCTTCAGGTATTTCGAGGGAATCGGCACTCCGAGGACCGGCAATGTAGTTTTAGCGGCCGTGACACCGGCGAGATGTGCCGCACCGCCGGCACCCGCTATGACGGCAACAAAGCCGCGTTCGCGCAGTTTACCCGCATAGTCCAGTAACATGTCGGTGGCGCGATGCGCCGAGATGACTTTTGCTTCATGGGCCACGCCAAACTTTTTCAGCATATCGACAGCCGGCTTCATGATCTCCCAGTCACTGCTGCTACCCTTTATGATGGCGACTTGTGGTGTACTCATAATCGTGTTGCATGATCTTCATAATGGAAATGAATGTGGATTCTACCACCGCCAGAGCCTGCCGTGGCACTACGCCGTACTAAAAAAAATTGCATGAATTTCAGGGCTATTGACGGCGTCATGCCGTAATTTCAGGTTTCAGCCTGATCGCGGGTACAATGCCTGACTTGTTTTGATACGGCGGGGCTTTACCCTATGAAGGAAGTACTCTATGAAACCAGCCTGGACTTGCCCCTGGTAAATCGCGGCAAGGTCCGTGATATCTACGCGGTCGGTGATGATCACCTGCTGATCGTTACCACGGACCGGCTATCTGCGTTTGATGTTGTCCTGCCTGACCCTATTCCGGGCAAGGGCGCGGTGCTGACGGAGGTATCCAACTTCTGGTTCAGGCAGACCAGCAGGATCATCAGGAACCATCTGTCAGACATACCGCTTGCACAGGTATTGACCGATGCTGCGCAGCGCGCCGAAGTCGAAGGGCGCGCCATCGTCGTGAAAAAACTCAAGGCGCTGCCGGTCGAGGCGATTGTGCGCGGCTACCTGATAGGTTCCGGCTGGAAGGACTATCAGCGCAGTGGCGGGGTTTGCGGCATTCACCTGCCAGAAGGGCTGCAACTGGCCGACCGGCTGCCGGAAGCAATTTACACACCATCAACCAAGGCCGCCGTGGGCGATCATGATGAGAATATAGACTTCGATGCAACCAAAAAGCTGCTCGGTGATGCGCTTGCAGAGCAGGTGCGCAATGTCAGCCTGGAGATATATACTAGTTGTGCCGCCTATGCCAGGGAGCGCGGCATCATTATTGCCGATACCAAGTTCGAATTCGGCCTGGACGAAAATGATGAACTGGTACTGATCGATGAAGTCCTGACCCCGGACTCGTCACGCTTCTGGCCGCTGGATACCTATAAACCCGGCGAGAGCCCGGAAAGTTTTGACAAGCAGTTCGTTCGGGATTACCTGGAAACGCTTGACTGGGACAAGACGCCGCCCGGGCCGAAACTGCCGCAGGAGATTATTGAAAAAACGGCGGCAAAATACCGTGAGGCGCAAGCCCGCCTGACTGATTGAAAAATGCGAGGTAGATGCGATGTATGGTTTTAATGTTTCTGTAACCGGCACTATGGCTGATGTAAAAAACAGCGTCACTGAAGCACTGCAAAAAGAGGGTTTCGGTGTGCTTACCGAAATAGATGTGGCAGCCACGCTGAAGAAGAAGCTGGATATCGATCGTAACCCCTATGTTATTCTCGGCGCGTGCAACCCGGCACTGGCTAACCAGGCGCTTGATGCAGATCCGGATATCGGCTTGTTGCTGCCCTGTAATGTGATTGTAAGGCAAGAGGATGACGGCTCGATTACTGTTGGTTTCATGGATCCCGCAGCAGTACTTGGACTGGTCGACAGGGAAGGGGTTGCGGGGCTGGCCGCTGAAGTGCGCAGCAGGCTGGAGCGGGTAAGGGATGCACTGGTTGCATGAAAAATATACTTGCAGCATGTAAATGCAAGGCCCCGGCTGATTCCATAGCCGGTGTTTTGCAGTATTTTTTCAATAATGCATCCAGCCGCTTATGCCGTAAATGCTGTTTTCGGTTATGATGGAACCCCTTAACCGGGATGATTGCAATGACGCTGCCGAAATTATCCGTTCAGTTTGAGGCTTCTTCCGAACCGCTGAGGAAGCGGGCGCCGTCCCGTGACGAGGATGGCAGGGCGCTGAGTGATTTCATGATGCTGATTCCCGGCCTGCGGGAAAAGCCCAGACACCTGGTTGAAACCACCATCCAGGATATGCATCTTGCCCTGACCCGTTTTAATCATGTGGTCGTGTTTGCGGAGTTCAATCTCAAGCTCAACCTGCTTTGGGTATCCCTGAAGCCTGTCAATGGCATTCGACTGGAAATAGCCGGTGCTATCCAGGAGCTGGTGCCGGAGGCAAAGCTGGTATCACATATCTGAGTGCACTTTTCTGCTGATGGGCTACCTGATCCTGCAAGGACTCTCCGGCGCGCTGGTGGGTGCGTTGATATTCTATGTTGCCGGATCACTGTTGATGCGCCGCTGGATCCTTGTCGACACCTACCGCTTGCTGCTGTGTATGTCGGCCGCGTTCCTGGTTGCCATCATCTGCGAGGTTTACCTGGGAAAACTGTATTACCTGTTTACGGGAAACCCGCTCTGGCAGTACCGGGTATGGCCCATACATGATGGTTTTACCTCTGCGCTGAATTTCATCGTCTGGCCGGTATACGGATACTACGTTTATTTTCTCAATCACATCCTGCAGGAAAAGAAAATCCTTATTCGGCCATACTGGCTGCGGGGGGTCGCTGCAGGAATGGATGGCCCGTTGCTGGAAATACTGGCCAACGGTTTCTTTCTCCTCTTTTACGGCACCTTCTATTTTTATTATCTTCCCGGTGATCTGCGGCATTACACCTCGATACAGGTTGTCCCGCTATACATTGTCATGGGGATCATCCTTGCGCTGATACTGGAATACCTGGATGACAGGCCGCGCCGCTGGTACTACCCGGCAGCATTATATCTCGGCGGAATAGGCTTCGTGCTGGCTGGCTAGGGAAATCCGGGTAGCCGCCATGACGGGAAAGGGCGCAATGCTCATGGCTGCTGCGCAAAATAATTTCTGAGGAATTCATCGAAAGATATTTCATCGGAATCTTCCATCTCACGCTGGTCTGCCAGCGATTTCTCCACGGTCTCGGTGAAAGCAGTGAATCTTTCACTGTCTGCCGGCAAGTCCAGGTAATACTTTTGATGCCGCAGGGACATGCGTTGTGCGAAGTGGTAATAACCTTCGCCATGCGTGCGCATCTCTTCAAGGATTCGTGCTGAAGGTGTTTTGTCCGGATTACGGATGGCGGCGGCCTGCTCCTGCAGTGCCTGCCGATAAGGATTGTCCACCTGGTTTTCATCGAGCACGTCAGCGAAACCGGTCATTGCATCACACAGTTC
>JBATIF010000108.1:0-2353 GCA_049667605.1 Gammaproteobacteria bacterium | reverse complement strand
ACGGACCCGGCGAGGACCGCCGGTGGCATATTTGCCGGATCCGCTGCGCTTGATCCGGCCTACCGGTCAAGCAGGTTTTCTATTGATTGTTTCTCTCTCGTAGGCCGGGTCAAGGAGCGCAGCGACGGACCCGGCATAGACGGTTATTGTCCTGCGGGCGCTTCCCGGCTCTCTTCCCCGGGTTGCGAACTTTTTCAGAAGGCAGGTTCCTGCTCGCTGACAATGGCTTCAGTATTCCGGGTCGGCCTCCACGGTGTCCAGCTACCAGCGGCTTTTTTTGCAGCCGTGTAACCACGCGGATCAACCAACCACGCAATATCGGCGTTATCAGGGTAATTGAGTTGTAACACCCGCATTGCTCCGTCCGCCATGTCACGCACGCCCAGTTCCTGGTAGGCACGCACCATGATGACCAGTGCGCCCTCTACGGCAGGTGTTCGCTGGAAGTTTTCGACGACATACTTGGCGCGGTTGGCGGCGGCAACAAATGCAGAGCGCCGCATGTAGTAGTCGGCCACATGTACCTCGTATTCCGCCATGTTATTGCGCAGGAAAATAATCCGCTGGGCAGCATCTTTCGTATAGCCGCTGTTTGGATAGCGCCGTACCAGTTCTGAAAAGTCATCATAGGACTGGCGCATGGAGAAGGTGTCACGTTGCGAAGGGTCCTGTGGCAGGTAGCGGTCAATAAATGTTTTACCCCGGTTGTAGTTGACAAGCCCCTTGATATACCAGGCGTAGTCGACATTCGGATGCCGCGGATAGATTTTTATGAAACGGTCCGCTGCGGCAATCGCGAGGTCCGGTTCCTCGAACTTGTAATAGGCATAGGCAATCTCAAGCTGTGCCTGTTGTGCGTATTGTCCGAACGGGAAGCGGGCTTCCAGCTTTTCAAAATAATCGATGGCCTGTTCATAATTCTGCTGGCTCAGCTCCTGCTTGGCCTTCGAATAAAGCTGGTTGGCTGACCAGTCAAGGGTTTCATCAGTCTGCTCGGGCAGGAACGCACAACCACTGGTGAACAGCAGTGCGGCTAACAGTAAATAACTCGACAAACGCATGGGCTTAGGCTATTCAGGGTTACAGGAAAATGTTCCGCTCCGGCGGAGCGCGGAAGTATAACCCAAACTGAAAGCAACATGCCCACCATGCCGCAGATCGTAGCTTTGAAATTGTCCATACCCGTTGAGATGCGCGGCTTGCGGCTGGACCAGGCGCTGGCTGAACTGCTGCAGGACTATTCGCGCAGCCGCTTGCAGCAATGGATACGCGCCGGCGAGGTCACGCTCGATGGCCAGCTGCCGCGCGTCCGCGAGCGCTTGCAGGGTGGTGAAAGTGTCTGTATTCAGGCGGAAATTGTCGAGCAAACAGCCAATGAAGCGGAGCCCATCCCGCTGGACCTGGTTTACGAGGACGAGGCGCTGCTGGTCATCAACAAGCCGGCCGGGCTGGTGGTGCACCCGGCGGCGGGTAACCCGGCCGGGACCCTGCTGAATGCCCTGTTGCATTTCGATGCGAGCCTCGCCGGGCTGCCCCGGGCCGGAATCGTGCACCGGCTGGACAAAGGCACCAGCGGCTTGATGGTGGTGGCGCGCACCCTGAAGGCCCACAAGAAACTGGTTGATGCCCTGCAGGCGCGCAGCGTGAAACGCGAATACCTCGCGCTGGTGAATAGCGTGCTCACGGCGGGTGGACGGGTCGATGCACCGATCGGGCGCCATCACGTTGACCGCAAGCGCATGGCCGTCGTGGCCGGCGGCAAGGAAGCGATCAGCCACTACCGGGTTGAGGAGCGTTACCGCGCACATACGCTGACGCGCGTCAGCCTGGAAACCGGGCGCACCCACCAGATACGGGTGCACATGGCGCATGTGCATGCCCCGGTGGTGGGCGACCCGGTATATGGCGGACGCTTGCGCCTGCCAAAAGGTGCGACCGAGGCGCTCAAGCAAGCCTTGCAAAACTTCAGACGCCAGGCCCTGCATGCCACGCAGCTCGCTTTGCAGCACCCCGAGAGCGGTGAAATGATCAGCTGGCAGGCAGCCGTGCCGGAGGATATGGCGCATTTGATCCAGGCCCTGCGGGATGACGTCAGCGCGCAGCAAGACAATGCCTGATAGCGGCGCGATTGTGCCGGACTGGCCGGCACCGCCGCGGGTGCGCGCCTTTACGACCACCCGCACGGGCGGCGTCAGCCGCGGTGCGTATGCCAGCATGAACCTTGCGGACCATGTCGGCGATGAGCCGCTGGCCGTGGCGCAAAACCGGCAACGCCTGCAGCAGCAACTGCAGCTGCCGGCAGAACCGTGCTGGCTGCAGCAGGTGCATGGCACTGCGGCGGTGAATGCCGCTG
>JBATIF010000107.1:0-7444 GCA_049667605.1 Gammaproteobacteria bacterium | reverse complement strand
GTTCAATATACCTGGTCTTCAGGAACTTCACGAACCAAAAACGGAACTATTTTCAACAACAACGAAGAATGGGATCTTTATTCAGGTTCATGGACGGGTATCCCTGAGTTCAAACGGGTTGCCGTGCATGAGCTTGGCCATGGCCTGGGCCTGGAGCATCCTGGCGACAGCAGTGCGATCATGTGGCCAGTCAGCGGTGATGTGGAAGTGCCACAGGGGGATGATATTCAGGGTGCAGCCGCCGTTTATGACACAGACGGGGATGGGGCGGGCCTGGCAAATGACAATTGCCCGTCCACCGCCAACCCGCTGCAATCAGATCTCGATGTGGATGGCCTGGGTGATTTATGTGATCCTGATATAGACGGTGACAGCGTCTATAACTCAGCCGGCGTCGATGCAAGCTATGGCCTCGATTCGTTATCCGGGACTTTTTTCTCCTTTGGCCCCAACAGTAACCAAGGCTATGATTATCGGGCTATGACCTTTCCCGTGTCATTTAATGGGGCGCTGACAAAAGTGTCTCTGTCAGTCTACTGTCCCGCGGGCGACCTTGTGCTTTCAGTCCAGGGCCTGGACGGGGCCGGCAAGCCTGACGGGGTGAACCTGGCATCGAAACAGTTTTCTGCTGGTACGGAGGTGCCGGCAACAAATTCCGGCACAGTCGAGTTTACCTTTGATACAGCTGCCGCTGTGCTCAGCGGGACCAGTTACGCAATTGTGGCGCAGGCACTGGATAACTGCGGCTGGGTTTTGTCCAGCGATCCCGCATATACGGGTGGTGATGGCTACTATTCAAGCGCCGGGATCAACTGGTTCAGTACCTCTGACTTTCCGTTTGCGACGACTATTAATCCCGATACACTCGATAATTGCCCATTTGTTGTTAACCTAATGCAGGAGAACAGCGACAGCGATGGAACCGGTGATGCTTGTGATACTGATGACGATAATGATGGTCTCAGCGATGTGCTTGAGGAAACCATCGGCACGAACCCGTTACTCGTTGACACCGATGGCGACAACCTGAGTGACTTTAATGAAGTGAACTACGATGGCAATCCCGTGGCATACAACTCGATTAGCGATCTCAACCCGTTATCGTGGGACACGGATGGCGATGGCGTCCAGGATGATATTGATCTTTCACCACACGGTGATGGTGACATCGCTCCCCTAGGCTCGCCGGACGGCACGGTGAATGCCGGAGATTACCTGGTGATGCAACGAATTGTACTTGGCCGCGTAACAGCTACTTCTGTCGAATTGGAACACGGTGATCTTTACCCGGTCGGTGCGCCGGACGGAGTGATCAATCTGTCAGACCTGTTGCTGATGTTTCCGTTGCTTGACTGGTAATCAATACAAGGAATCAGACAGGTTCATATTCAGTGCCTGATGCAAAACAGAACCAGCAGGCCGACAGACAGCGTCCCCATGGCATATAATAAGCATAAACCATGCGTCTCGAGAGAATCCATACGAAAAAGGGCCGCAGCATGCACATTCCCACGGCTGCATTGCTGACTCCTCATCGCTTCCCGCTAATTGCCCGCCCACAGCCCATTATCAATTTGCTAACGTCCGGTTTTGATTTATCTTCCGGACGATCAATCCAAGATGCTGAACTTACGTTTAGGGTCGACTTCCGCCTTTTAGCTAATCATCAGATAGTACTTACTAAACGACCGGGTACGGTCGGTAACCTGCCGTTTCTGGCTCGTCTCTCACCGGTAGTTGCAATGTTCGACGAAGGCTGGAGTCGGCCAACTTCTGTCCTTCCCGGTTACAGTTCTGAAAGGCAAGCCCTAAGCGGAAGTACCTGGGGAAGTACCTGAGTAATTTTTGTCAGACGACCGGGTTCAGCCCGTAACCAGTGGTTACGGCAATTAATATTCTGATACAGAAAGTCCAGGGTTTTTTTATGTAGTGCCGGGTATACAGCAGAAAACGAATGTTAAAACCCGGTTATCAATCTTTCAATGGCGGCCAAGATTGCCAATTATTAACCTCAAAGAAAAAACCACCACAGGGGGCAACGAAGCATTATATTGCTTACGTCCGAGCAGCGGATTGAATTCCTTAACGCTCAATAAATGAGTCGCACCTCATCGAGATAGAGAATTCGGGGTGTATGTAGTGACACAACAAAAATTCCAAGCCCTCGAATGCGGCTCATATCCATGCTCCGGTTTGCAGGGCTTTCTTCGACTTCATCCAGGTCAATTTCAATATGGCTCCATCCCTGCATCAGAAGAAAGCTACGATTGAAACGGTCTTCATATTCCTCGTCACCATCGACATGCTGAAGATCATGAATCCTGCAAGTAATCTGTAAAGGGTTTGTATCTGGATTATAGAGACTGATTTTCAATGTACGGGCTGGTATCCAGTTACCGTCAAAGAAGTTAAGTGCTGCCCCTGAATATTGATCCGTTGACAATGACAGTTTCAGAAACTTGCCATGAGAGATAGAAGCCATGCTCTCGACAGATAGTTCGGCACTGCCAGCCCAGCGATCGATTTCGAACGGTGTTTCAAGACCAGACAAAAGCGGGAATTGATGCCGTGCAATCGCTTCGTCAACCAGACTTTTCGTCACGGGCCATAACTGGACCAATAAGAGCACCAACACAGCAATCTGCAGTGAAAGCCGCCGACTGACAGGTTGTAATTTCGATCTCAATGAACCATAAACCAGCACCAGAAGACTACCGGTCAGATCGCGGAGTACATCTCCTGTGTCCGGCGTGCGTGCAGCACTATGCTGCATGAACTCGATAGAAACACCGACCACAAGTGTAATAAGGAGGATAATGGTCCACTGCCATGCCAGGGATTTTCGTGAGACAAGACTCCATTGAGATAACAGGCCAGCTAATAGCGCGAAATAGACAATATGACCGAGATCCCAGAAATGCTTGAATGATCTGGATGAGTAATAATCCGGCCCCCCCAGGAATAAGGGTACGGAGCCTATTGCAAGAAAAACGCCATAGATCCATAAACGGATATTTTTATTAAACATGTTAGTCCGCATTGCAAATCAACTGCCTTCAATGCCTCTCCGGCAAACAAGGATGAGCCAGGCCCGTTACTACCTTGGCTTTCATCCTTATTATTTTTCTATGGCACAACGGTTTAATAGCTGCGTAAAAATTAATGAACTGACAGTATAAACTTGCCGCTCATGGTTAGGTGAGTTCATGACGCGTTATGCCCGAACTGAGTTTTTTAAGCAGTAACTTACGGATTATCATGGCGAACTTCTGGTTTCGACCGAGGCTGGTGAAAACGCGAAAGTTTCACTAAAGGCGGATTATTCTGGATTAACCGAGTATTTCACGCACCCACGACACGTTCCGGGTGGAGAATTGCTCTGCCGCATATCTGTTCAGTTGGTTTATCGGCCCGTCAACACACCTGATAATGGCGCGCAATGAAGCAGATACAGGCCTATGACTGTATTGCCTTCATCCACTCAGCAGGGCCGAATTACCATCACCTGCTTCAGGTTATAAGCGAGGACATGCAAACTCATTTCTGCACTGACTCGTTTAATGGTTTTCATTTGGACGTGTGTAGATCCCATCCATGAATTGAGCGTACCAAAAGAGTCCTCAACAGTGGATCGTCTTGCTTTCAGCATATACTGGCTAAGATTAGTAACAATACGAGCTGTTTCATATATTTCTCTCCCGCAATCGGCAGGCCATTTTGGCTTTCTTTTTTCTGCCAGAAACCATATCCACTGACAGCTACTGAAAGGCTGACTATAATTAACCGTGTAGGGGCATCTGATCATCAGTGAGGCGTATCAAGTCCATGGCTGCATGCAAAACAGATACCAGGATGGCTTTCCATCGGACAGGCGTTTTTCTGCTTGTCCTTTGTGCATCTGTGTCCATTGCGGCGGTGCCCGACAGAATTTTGCCATTCACCTTCACCGAGAAGGGTTACGCCATCGAAGGTGTGGATTTCGGAGAGGTACCCCAAGCCTCATTTCACCAGCGGTTTATTGTGATAACCAATACCAGCAACCACAAGCTGATGAATGTGGTATTAAAAATAACCGGCAACTATACGGTCAGCAACTGCATGTCGGTATTCCAGCCGGGTGTATCCTGTTATGTGATATTAAATTACAAGGCACCGGCCCACACGGGCTGGGAAATGAAGTGGCTGGATATCGAATTCACTTTTCAACAACCAGACAACTCAATTCATACTGATTCGCAGCGGCTTCCAGTAATTGGCGGAGTGCAGCAGCCATCAGGCCAGCCAGACTGACTCTTACAGACTGTTAATCGGGCAGTCGTTATCCTCGCAGGGCGCTCGGCTTTCTATAGATCAAAACCCAGGTGAGAAGCCCATGACCGTTTATGATATCGCCATATAAATGGATGTGCATCCTGTTCAGCCGGTGCGCCTCAGGGGCAAAATATCCAGGTTTCAAAGTGAACAGGAATGTTATATCTGTAGAATCAGAAACACTCCACATCACTTTCGCTTACAACATGAATGTGTGTCTTTTCATCTGTATAAGCTGAACCATCGAAGGCACGATCAACCGAGCTTCGTAGTTCAGACGGATGTGAAGCCACAAGCACCAGCCTGAATCGATTAAACCCTTTTTTATCACGCTCCTCGACGCCCCGCTCCAGGGCCGAGTTAATCACTTTTTGAATTCCGGATTCTTTATCCACGCTAATGATATAGATTAACAGGCGGTCACCAATAGTGATTTTTCTTCCCGAAAGACCCTCGTTGTCTTCTTGGTAGTCTATTTTATTAAACACTTCTTCAGGACATGAACAGCCAAGTGTTTCCTGAACAAATCGTTTTATTTTCGAGTGTATTTGCATGGAATATATCAAATGATAATTATTTATCGATGCTCCGTAATGTCCCGTCCGGGTTAAGCACGCAATCCACCGTCACCATCTTCACACCCTTGTTGAGACTGGAATCAAGGTCATCAGGAATATTATTGCACTATGCCGGCAGGTGGCTCAGTGGGCATCATGAAAAATTCCATAGTGGTAAGCGCCCTCAATGACACCGCTGGTATAGTAGCCGTTGAGGCCCTTGAAGCCGCCTTTCGCATAGTAAACATTGATTTCAGGACGCGCATCTGCCTCCTGCCTGACACTGGTGACCAGTTGTTCATCTGCGTTTCGCACCAGTACCCCGGAAAATCCCGCCGTGAGCGGAAACACGTCATTACCGCTATCGCCACAGAAAACGACATCTGATTTTCTGGCGCCGAATTCGTCGGCGATGTATTCGAGCGCGGTCTGTTTGGTTGCACTTTGCGGCAGCAAGTCGAGCAGGCCCTTGCCGGACTGGGAGTCGAAGCTGTAAACGATGACCTCGTCGAATCTGCCTTTGACCCGTTCATCGACCGTCTTCAAAACAGTCTCGTTCCTGTCATGATCAACGTAGTAACTTTGTTTGAACGGGCCGCAGTGCTCTCTCTCCTGCTCGGTCAGGCCATCCACTTCGGTTAAGGCGCCGCGTACCGCGTCCGCGTCCCACCCGGGACTCGTCTGCCTCACATGGATATCCCAGCCGCCATCGGATTTCCAGCCATCTGGCCCGTACTTGCGTATCGAGGTGCCGACGTCGCCGATGAGCACATGGGGATAACGGACACCGAATTCCCTGATTGCATTCTCGGTAAGGTCAAGATTCCTTCCGGTCACGTAGACGACCAGCACATCATGTGTTTGCGTGAGTTCATTGAAAAGGTCAATGGCGCCGGGATCCGGCGGCCAGCTACCGTTCGGGAGTAATGTCCGGTCCAGGTCGGTCGCAAGGATTCTCATTTTCGCGCTCCATAGCAGTTATTGTGGAAATTTAACCGGGGTTGACCGCCAGTGCCCTGTTACTTGAAGGACATCAGAACTTCTTCATCGGTACCGTCACCCTGGTACACCGTGAAGCTGAGCTTGCGCAGATTGGCCTTCAGTGTTGCGGTGGCTTGCGGATGCCGCCAGCAGATATGCAACCGATGGGATTCGGTTTCGATGATCTCCATAGTGCCCTCGAAAGCGGGTGAGCTGTTACGCAGACGGATCAGCTCGAGCTGGTCCAGCACGATGGGGCGTTTTAGCCCGGTCTCGATGTCGATTATTTTTAAAGTGGTGCGGTTAATCTCCTTGTGTCCCGCGGTACGCCCGCGTTCCGCTGCTGCATAATCGTTTGTGCCGGCAAACAGGTCCAGGTACCACACCTGCGGGACACCAGGCATGAACATCTGGATGGCGCGGGCCAGGCGCAGCTTGCGCTCGTCCTCCCCAAGGGCGCTGAAGAAAGTCGCGTTGATCTGGTAGTAATCGATTTTCTTGCCGTTAGCATCGTACAGGTTCTTGGTCAGTCCACCCCTTTCCATAATGCGCTGGATGGTGGCATCGATATGCTTGTCGCTCAGCAGGCCCTGACGCTTGGTACCCTTTACCCGTTTGCCGCGCAGGTCGAGCACCGGGATGCCGTCATGAGATCCAAGCATATTAATCGTCTGCAGCCCCTTCGCCCGGATATCTTCTATCCAGCGCAACAGGGCCTTGCTTCGCCCCCGGTCCAGGGCGTCTATTACGAGTCCGGGAAAGAAGAAATCGTAGGTCGGGTAGCCCTGCTGCGCGATTTCCTCGTGGATACCGGCACCGTATTCTGCATGTATCTCGGGGAAGATGGTCAGGTCATATTTTTGTGCAATGACCCGCAACCGTTGCAGGTAATCCCATGTGCCTGGCCTGTTGAAGAAATTCGGCTGGCCGGGCTCCTTGTGCAGATACGCGAAGGCATCGAGGCGGATAATCCTGGCGCCATGCTCGCTGAGTTTGCGCAATGTGTCCTCGTAAAACTCCCAGACCAGCTCGGAACGGGCGTTGAGATCCATCTGGCCGAGGTATTCACGCTTGCTACAGATAGCCTTGATAATTTCATCCCTGATATGGGCGAGATGTTCCAGGTCCTCGCTTTCCATGTATCCCTTGTCCTGGATACAGATCTTGACGTGGTCCGCGATGGCTTGAGCTTCTTTCGGATCGAGCCCTTCAATGTGAGCAAAGTCCAGGGCCGTTATCTCATCGAAGTCGACTTTCTGGTAGAAGGTGTTCCAGTACGCCTTGAGTGTGCCATCCGGAAAGCGCACTCTCAGTATGGGCAGGCCGGGCTTTCTCATGAACAGCTTTTTCAGATGCTTTTCATCCGGTGTGACGTGTCCCTCCGGTCCCGCAATACCGTGGCCCTCCCAGAACTCATCCCAGTCGATAAAGAAGTCCCGGTACGGGGAATCATTGCCGTTTTTCAACAGGTCCTGGAACTGCGGCGAGCGTACAGACAGATGATTGAGTACCAGGTCGAGTTTGATCTGGATACCAAGCTTGTTGAGCTCTGCCAGGTCTTCCGGGCTGACGAGCTCTTCATTGATGTTGTAATC
>JBATIF010000106.1:0-2182 GCA_049667605.1 Gammaproteobacteria bacterium | reverse complement strand
CAATATATGGAGTACAATTGGCCACGGAAGCACACGGAAAAACACGGAAAAATAAATTGTCTGACCGGAAACGGTTCCGTGTCCTTCCGTGTGTTTCCGTGGCAGGGTTCTTAAGTAAGTGCCATTCTGCCCTGACACCTTTTTCTTCGCCGTCAAGTGACCAGTCAGAACTCCCAAATCAATGGCACTAACCCGACGGTCACCACTCCCACCAGCAGGGTCAGTGGCAAGCCGATGCGCACAAAGTCAGCGAACCGGTAACCTCCTGCGTTATAGACCATCAGGTTGGTCTGGTAGCCGATGGGCGAGGCAAAACTTGCAGACGCTGCCACCATGATGGTGATAGCAAACGGCATTATGTCCACGCCCATGTGATTGGCTGCTGACAAGGCAATGGGGAAGGCCAGCACTGCTGCAACATTGTTGGTGGCGATGGCGGTTAGCAACGCGGTAGCGGTGAATAACAGTGCCAGTGTGGCCCAGGGATTGCCCCCCGCAAAGCCGATGATGCCCTCAGCCAGCACCCCGGCAACGCCGCTCTTTTGTAACGCTGCGCCGACGCCAAATGACGTGGCTATAACGACAAGCACCTGCCAATCCGGCGCCTGTCGTGCCGCCTGTCCGCTGGTGCAGCCCATCACGATCATCAAGCCGGCGGCCACCAGTGCCGCTTCCAGCATACTCAACAGCCCACTCGCCGCCAGTACGACCATGCCGATAGTAATGGCAAGTGCCACCGGTGCACCTTTGTGATTGGGTGGATGAAATCCACCGACCTCGCTTACCAGAAAAAAGTCCCGTGAGCGGCCTTGCTGGCGAATGAAATTGGGCCGCGCCTCGAGCAGCAGGGTATCGCCCGCATGCAGTACCATGTCGCCGATCTTGCCGCGCAGGCGTACGCCGTTGCGGGCCAGGGCGACGATGACGGCGTGATAACGTGTGCGGAAGCCGCCCGCCCTGACACTCTTGCCCGCCAGCGGATTGGTACTCGACACAACCGCCTCGAAAAAGCTGCGGTCCTTGCGATCTCCCTCCAGTTTCATCACCTGGTCCGTCGCCGGCACCAGGCCACGAATGCGGTGCAGATCAACCACTGACTCGATGGCACCCACGAAGATGAGCCGGTCATTAGCCTCCAGACGTTCATGCGGTTCCACCGCCGGAAGGATGGCGCCGTCGCGCTCAATTTCGGCGAGGAACAACCCGGGTAAGCTACGCAGTCCCGCTTTCTCGATGCTGGAACCTTGCAGCGGACTGCCGGCTTCCACCATCATTTCCGTTGTGTATTCCCGGATATCATTGTCGTCGACCAGCGGATCCGTGCGCTCGGGCAATAGTCGGTTACCGAAGAGGAGCACGAACAGGAACACACTGACTGCGATTGGCAGACCGATCCAGGCAAGGTCAAACATGGCCAAACCGGGACCGCCGAGTTGATCCACCAGCAGGCCGTTTACCACCAGGTTGGTACTGGTACCTATCAGGGTGCAGGTGCCGCCGACAATACTGGCGTAACTCAGCGGGATCAGCAGCCTGGACAGAACCAGGTTATTACGCCGGGACCACTCCTTGACCGCCGGCACGAACACGGCAACGACAGGTGTGTTGTTGAGAAAGGCGCTTAAGACAGCTGCCGGGGCCATCAAGCGTGCTTGTGCATGCCGAATATTGCGTGGCCGGCCCAGGATATGTTGCACTATCCATGCAACGGCCCCGGTTTCAGTCAGGCCGCTGACGACGATATAGAGCACAGCCACGGTCAGCATGCCCTGATTGGAGAACCCGGCCAGCGCCTCCGCGGGCAACAGCACGCCGGACACCAGCAGCACGGTTAGCCCACCCGACATAATGATGTCGGCCGAGATCCACGTTAATGCCATCATGGCGAAACAACCCACCACAACGGCCAGCGTCAGCCAGGCTTCCCAACCCATGTATTACATCCTAACATTGAAATTATAAAAGGGTGTCAGAGCACATTTACTGCTTATATTACTGATTAATGTGCTCTGACACGAATGGTGCTTACTTAAGCAGTTTCATCAATATATGGAATACAATTGGCCACGGAAGCACACGGAAAAACACGGAAAAATAAATTGTCTGACCGGAAACGGTTCCGTGTCCTTCCGTGTGTTTCCGTGGCAGGGTTCTTAAGTAAGTGCCATTCTGCTCTGACACC
>JBATIF010000105.1:0-2930 GCA_049667605.1 Gammaproteobacteria bacterium | reverse complement strand
GACGTGATCGTGCTCGGTGGCGGTGTTTCCAATATCGCATCGTTGTACAAGGATGTGCCCGCGCAGTGGGTTCAATATGTGTTCTCGGACCAGGTTGAGACCCGGCTGGTGCCGGCCATGCACGGTGATGCCAGCGGCGTCCGCGGCGCAGCCTGGTTATGGCCCCACGAAAATTTCGCCAGCTAGTGCTGGCTGTATAGAGGTTCATATACCTTGTAGGAGCGAGCGCCAGCTCGCGAACGCCCATCAGAATTTCTTGTAGGAGAACACCACGCAAACACCCCGTCAGCTGGTGCCGGTTCGTGCGTTTTATTAAAGTTCAGTTATCTTTGGATCGGAGGTTAAAAACCAAGGGAGGGTGCAATGCATGAATTCCATGGAAAGGATCTGCGTAAAGGCCGCTATTCTTTAACAGGCCAAATCTACCTGGTTACCTCGGTAACTGTAGCACGCAAGAAATATTTTTCAGACTGGCGTCTGGGACGCTTGCTGGTCGGCGAGCTCAGGTCGTGCGATGCAAGTGGGCTGACGAAATCCCTGGCCTGGGTCGTGATGCCGGATCATTTTCATTGGCTGGTTAAACTGCAAACCGTTGATCTGGGTAAAATCCTGCAACAGGTCAAGTGTCGCAGCGCGATCAGTATAAATCGTAATCGCGGTCGCTCCGGCCGTATCTGGCAAAAGGGTTTCCATGACAGGGCATTGCGGCGCGACGAAGATCTCAAGGCAGCCGCTCGTTATGTCATTGCAAACCCGCTACGTGCCGGATTGGTAGACAATATCGGTAATTACCCGTTGTGGGATGCCATCTGGATTGAGTCGTCTTCGCAGAAGCGGGGGTCAGCTCGAGAACACCTTGTTTCACCAGCTGGCGCTGACTCCTGCATTAGGTGAGGTGTTGTTGGTTCGACGCCAATTCGCCAGCTGGCGCTGGCTCCTACAATTTATAGAGGCTCTGTCTTATTGTAGGAGCGAGCGTTAGCTCGCGAACGCCTCACGTGTGGCAATCTTCCTGAGCTCCGGTACATCCAGGCCGCTGGCATCGGCCTGTTGCAGGGCACGCGCCAGCCGTGCAGGTGCGCTGCGCCCCATGCAGCCGTGATCGGGGTCGCCTGCAAAGGCCTCGAGCATGCCCTTGATCAGTATGTCGGCCGGCAGGTTATCGCCGACCTGTTTCTCCTGTATCTGGATGACCTCGCGGGCAATGCACTCGGCAAGCTCGCGGTGGTTTGCCCAGAGCTCGCTCACTGTTCCACCCGTCACCAGGCCGGCACAGTTGATGGTAATGATGTAGACATTCTTTATTACCAGTTCTATCAGTAATTCATCAGCCGTTTCCAGGGTGCGCACCGGTATATCGATCATCCCCAGGCTTTCCTGCAGCAAGCCGGCAGCGGGGCCATAGGCCGGGGAGGGGATCAGTACCTTGACGTCCCGGGCTTTTTTCTTTTCAAACCAGACGGAGATCACCGTAGGCTGAACAAATCCATAGGCTTTCCAGTCAGCCGGCAGTAATTCATTTTGCAGCAGTGCGATACGCGATTGCCATGCAGCCGGTATCTGTTCCAGCACTGTATGCAGGTCTGTTTCAGCCACGGCAACCAGCACCAGCTCGGGGGCGGGTAATTGCCTGGCCAGTTCTGCCAGGTTCGTTTCCCGGCTTGCCGGGTAGACCGGGTGGCCGGCGCGCAGCAGGGCACGTGCAAAAACACCGCCCATTTCTCCGATGCCGATAATTATGACGGGTGATTTCATTTTTTCTGCTTGTGTCAGTTAACGGGACGCGGGATTATAACGTATCCAGGAGTCCTGTTTGATTCCCCCACCCCGGTTTATAGCCTCGTGAATCGAGAGGAGTTAACGGGGCAGCGATGACCATGCAAGCATGTTATGTGATTCAGTAAATTCCTTTAACCATCAGGCATACACTAGTAGCAAGACGGGTCTGATGAAGTCTCTGCTCACTATCGTCCTGTTGCTGATGACCATTGGGTCAAGCATGCATGCGTGGTCAGAAATCCGGGTGACCGACGATGCAGGCGAGGAGATCATCATGCAGCACCCGGCGCGGCGTATCGTATGCCTTTCGCCGCATATCACGGAGCTGTTGTTTGCCGCCGGTGCGGGCAGTTTCGTTGTCGGTGTGTCCGACTTCAGTAACTACCCGGCAGCCGCAGAAGATCTTCCCCGCATCAGCGGCGGCGGCAGTCTCGATATGGAAGCCATTCTCGCTCTGCAACCGGACCTGGTGGTTGCCTGGCAGAGCGGCAACCCGGAACTGCAGGTGCAGCGCCTGCAGTCACTCGGGATAACGGTATTTCTCTCCGAGCCACGCCGGCTCGAGGATATCCCGGGCACGCTCAGGAAGCTGGGTAAGCTGGCTGCCAGCGAGCCGGTTGCCTTTGCGCAGGCGGCTGCATTCGAGCAGCGGCTTGAAGGTCTGCGCAGCCGTTATGCGCGACGCCCTCAGGTCAGCGTGTTTTACCAGATATGGGAAAAACCACTGATGACCCTGAACGGTAAACACATGGTCAGCGACGTGATGCAGGCATGCGGTGGCTACAATATCTTCGCGCCACTGGCGGCACTTGCGCCGCAAATCGATATCGAGGCCGTGCTCGTTGCCGACCCGGACGTCATCATCAGTGGCGCAGACGCTGGCGAAACCGGCATGCTTGAGGCATGGCGCCATTGGCCGGAGTTGTCCGCAGTAAGACACAATCATTTGTACTCGATCCAGCGGGAACTGCTGGTGCGGCATACGCCGCGGATACTGGATGGGGTCGAACGCCTCTGTGAAATCCTTGAAGAAGTGAGAAGTGAGAAGTGAGAAGTGAGAAGTGAGAAGTGAGAAGTGAGAAGTGAGAAGTGAGAAGTGAGAAGTGAGAAGTGAGAAGTGAGAAGTGAGCGGTGAGAAGTGAGAGGTGAGC
>JBATIF010000104.1:0-3136 GCA_049667605.1 Gammaproteobacteria bacterium | reverse complement strand
TTCGTGTCAGAGCACATTTTCTGCTTATATTTTGAATTTAATATGCACTGACACTTTTTTACTTCTGGTGTGAATGGATTGCTAACGAGGAGGTGGAATGATGTCAGTTTTTAGCGGAAAGGCGGGGTTCCTGTTGGCTGCACTGAATTTGCTGGCCTTGACCGCGGCAAACACACCGCTGGCAGCGCAGGAATTCAACCGCGGTGAGGCGCTTTATACGAATCACTGCAAGGAGTGCCACGAAGGACTGGCCCATACGCGCCCCGGAAGCCGTATAAGCTCGAAGGGAGAAATCCGCAGCTGGGTGGCATCCTGGAGCGTGCATTCCAATCTCGACTGGTCCAGCGAGGAAGTAGAAGACGTTACTGACTACCTCAACAGGACTTACTACCACATGACGGACAAACCCTGATGTTTGTATGCAACAGCGCCGCAATGCAGACGTGATTCTGCCAGTTGTGGAATCGCGCCTGCAAGTGGGTTGATTCTGCTCTGACAGCTTATTTGACCCAGTCGAGACCAAGCGGGTTATTCGGGTCCACGCCCTCCATAAATGGCAGACCCCTGTGTTCGTGGGTCAGCTGATAGACCAGGCCGATCCAGTTGCCGACGATCGCCTCGGCGGTATCATGCCAGGTATTGTCGATGCGCCCGGCAACCAGTTGCTCCGGGAATTCGGGCGGCGGGTTACCGGCTTGTCGTGCCGTGGCCAGGCGCTGGCGGTATTCATCGAGGATGGCCTGCTCGCGCGGCCGGAAATGGTGTTCCGGAAACGGCGGGTAATCACTGCGCTTGCCATTCGCGAAGCACTGCACTTCGCGCTTGTATTCCTTCAGCAGGGAGACCGTATCGTACTCCGGGTGCCCCTGGAAATAGACGACGCGGAAACCATCCGGGCTGACTGCAAGGTGCACGCCCGCGTCCATGCTCTCGACCAGCACGTGCAGGCCGCCCGCGCGGAACTGCGCTGCACTGATGTTGTTGAAGCGCGAGTGCGGCACGTCGAACTGCGTATTGACGTCATTGACCAGCGGATGATCCGTGCGCATTAGCCGGTGCGGGTACACGCCCCAGCGCTTTGCAGGCAGTGCGCTGCGTTTCTGGCCGTGCTGGAACTGCATCGCCGCATGGGTCGCGAGGCAGGAACACAGCACCGAGGTGACGTTCTCCTGCGCCCAGTCGAACACCTTGCGCAGCGGCTCCCAGAATGGCTCCTGGGAGAGGTCGGGATGGGTAACATTGGCGCCGGGGATGATCAGCGCGTCCAGGCCCGCGGCGCGGATCTGTTCGAAACTGTCATAGTAGTGCCCGATATGCGCCCGCGCCTGTTCCCCGCGCGGCAGTTCCGGCAGCGTGAACGGGTGCATGTAGAACTGGGCGATCGGGTTGCTCTCCCCCACCAGGCGGAAGAACTGGCGCTCGGTCGCGGCCAGTGCCGCATCCGGCATCATGTTGAGCACGCCGATGTGCAACTCGCGAATAGTCTGCTGCTGCGCCCTGCCCGGCTCGAGGATGGTCTGGCCTTCCAGTTGCAGACGCTTGAAGGTCGGCAGCTCGTTGTGGGCGACAATCGGCATGCGCGCTACTCCTGTGATTCGTCTGCCTTGCGGGCAATGGCACTTTCCAGCAGGCCGAGGAAATCCTGCTCATCACGCACCGCCGCCACCTCGTGCGAGGTCACGGTGTAGCCATGCGGGCCGGCAATAGCCTCGTAGCGCGGCACGCGTGAGTGGAACAGCCGCGGGAACACCCAGCTGCAGAAATCATCCGGGTCCAGCTGTGCCGCATACTCCAGTCCGCGCAGCCCGAGGTACTCCTGCAACTGTTCTGCAAGAAAGCCGGGGCGGTAATACAGCGGCTTGGGGCTGCTCTGGGCGCGGCTGATCAGGGCCTCCTCCTCGGCCGCCTCGGTGACGCGGATGTAGAGGATCAGCGAGTGCTTCACCAGCAGATCGATTACGGACGGATCTTCGAGTTCACAAAGGCTGCCGCCGACGTCGTTGACGAAGTTGTCGTAACCGTAAATCTCGTGCGCCTTGCGGATAAAGCCGGGCACGTCCTGCATGGCCGCGATCTCTGCCTCGCGGTAGAGCGCCTGGCGCCGTGTAAACTCCTCCAGCGGTACACCGTCGAGCTCGGGGTTACCGAGCTTGCCGACGAAACTCAATACCGGCCCCAGGTCGTTCACCTTGATGTTGTTGCGGATATTGATCCAGTCGCGACGCAGCAGATCGCGCAGGAACGGTGTCTGCATCGCCTGCTGCTTGATCAGGTCCATGATCGGCTCGTCCAGGTATCGGGTGCCGATGCGGTAATCGCCCGAGTAGTGGAACCAGTTATGCTTGCGCAGCAGCATCGACAGGTGGGTCTTGCCCACACCGGACATGCCCAGCAGGGTGATGCTCCTGTGTTTCCAGGCGCGGAACTCGTCAATCGTAAACTGCATGCATCAAACTCCTGTGTCATGAAAAGCGTGTCCGGGCATATTTTATACGTATATTAGAGTTAAATGTGCCCCGGTACCATTTTCTCCGGTACTGGTTCTTGCCTGGAGCATGCAGGATGCGGACAATGGAAATATTTTCAGCTAACAGCGCGTTTTCAGACAAGACTAAAAGTAGCGAGGGAGCGGTAATGCAGCTAGAGGGCTTTCAGGTCTTTATGTTCAGAAATATCATCGATTCGGGCTGGATCGATGTGAACAATATAACTGCATTCGTCGGCCAGAATGAGTGCGGCAAGAGCAACCTGCTGCAGGCATTGTTCATGCTCAGCCCTTACGACAAGGATGAAAAATACAGCATCAAATCGGACTGGCCAATCGATATGTGGCCTCCCGGTGTTGCGGAAAAGGAGGTGGTCTGCAAGGCCCTTTTCTCCCTGTCCTGGAGTGAGATCAAGGAGCTTTTCGATACAGCGAAATTCATTAAAGCAGCGCAGCCGGAGGCGCAGGATGCCGTTAAACGAATACAGAAAAAAAATAGCGAAATAGAATTTCCGGAATCATTCGATGTGTATGTGCAGCGCCGCTATGATAACAACTACCTGATCGAGTTCCCCGAAGGCATCGACCCCGCTATCGACAAGGACAAGGCAGTCAAGTGGATTACCGAGCACCTTCCCAGCTGCGTATACA
>JBATIF010000103.1:0-8888 GCA_049667605.1 Gammaproteobacteria bacterium | reverse complement strand
GCCCTGGAGCTGCATAAACCGGTTGGCAAGTTGTGCGCCAACGTGGGGCTGAACCTGAAAAACCAGGGAAAGATGGATGAATCGGAAAAATTCTACCGCCAGGCGATGGAGCTGGAGCCGGACAATGTGACCAGTCTGCTGGGCTGGGTCAAGCTGGAAGAGGCGAGGCGCGACTTCGACAAGGCCTGGGAGCTGCTGCACAAGGCCGAGGAACTGGCGCCTGATAATGGCGAGGTAGCGGTTTCCCGCGCAATCCTTTATTCCCGCAACAAGGAATTCGATAAATCGCTGGAGGAGCTGAACAAACTCGAGGCACGCAGCCCGGCAGACCATTTAGGGCCGGGGTTTTTTATGGAAAAAGGCCGCGTACTGGACAAGCTGGAGCGTTATGACGAGGCCTTTGCCTGTTATGACAAGTCCAATGCCATAATCCGGGAAAGCGGCCGCGGTACCTACGACGAGAAACGTCCGCAGATTCTTTCCCGGCGGCTGAAGAAGTTTTATACCCGTTCGCGAATGGATATCCTGCCACGGGCAACGGTGAAAACGGGTGTGCCGCAACCGTTGTTCATCATCGGGTTCCCACGTTCCGGTACCACTATGACGGAACAGATCCTGACCGCCCATCAGAACATCTGTGCAGGTGACGAGTTGACCTTTATCGGCGACCTGGTGCGCTTTGGTCCGAAGCTGCTGAACAGCCCCCTGGAATACCCGGAGTCCTTTGCGGACCTGTGGATGGGAGAAAACCAGGAGGCCCTGGATGATTTTCGTGACTGGTATTTGAAGCGTACCCAGCAGCTCGGCATCCTGGAAGAGGGCGCGGACTGGTTTACCGACAAGATGCCCCTGAACGAGACACACCTGGGCATGATCCACATGGTGTTCCCGGAATCACCCGTGGTGCACCTGCTGCGCCATCCCCTGGATGTCATCCTGTCCACGTACTTCATTGACATGACGCACGGCTATAATTGCTCCTATAGCCTGAAGACCGCTGCCCACCATTATTTACTGGCCATGGACCTGGTGGAACATTACAAGCAGGAACTGGACCTGAAATACACCGCGGTTCGTTATGAAGACCTGGTCAGCGACCAGGAAAACCAGGTGCGCGGGTTACTCGGGTTCATCGGCGTGGAGTGGGATGACGCTTGCATGAATTTCCATGAAAACAGGCGATATGCCCGTACCGCCAGTTATGCCCAGGTCACCGAGAAGTTATACACCTCCTCCCGTTATCGCTACCGCAACTATAAAGAACACCTGGACGAGATCATCCCCATGCTTGAACCGGTGATCGAGAAGCTCGGCTACGAAATAGAGTAGGCCGGGTCAGGGAGCGCAGCGACGGACCCGTCGCAGCTACCCGATTTTGCCGCCTACGCCGAATCCGCTTCGCTTGATCCGGCCTACGTTGCTCGGAGGTTGTCACGGGGGTGCCGGCTCCCCTGCGCTTGATCCGGCCTACGTTAGGTGGTGGTTGTTTTGTAGGCCGGGTCAAGGAGCGTAGCGACGGACCCGGCAACCGTGTCTATTTCCTGAACCAGCTGCCGATCCGGCGGAACACGTTTTTCCGCGCGGGTTTCATTGATTCGTTAAAGGCCGCTATTTCTTCCTTGAGCTCCCGATGCAGGCGCCTCAGCACCGGCTCCCAGTCGACATCCTGGTCTTGCCGGAAAAGGCGCATGGTCGGATACCAGGGGCTGTCATCGCGGTCCAGCAACCAGCGCCAGTCCGGTGGATAGGACAGCAGCATCCACACCGGTCGCCCCAGGGCACCGACGAGGTGCGCCATGGCAGTATCGACAGTGACAATCAGATCCATGTTCTCGGCAATGGCCGCCAGTTCGCTGAATGAGCCGACATAATCGCTGAGATCTTCAACCTCGAAAGGCAGTCCGGGCGCGATGGCCTGTTTTGCTGTATCGCCAAACTGAAGGCTGAAATATTCCACATCCGGCATGTCGAGATACGGCGCGAGCTGGCTGAAATTCAGGGAACGGTGACGCAGCGATATGTTGTCGAGGTTGCCGGTCCAGACCAGGCCCACGCGGAACGTCTTGCAGTCGAGGAACCGCGACCAGCGTTCCACCTTGACAGGATCAGGGTACAGGTAGGGAATCTGTGCGGGTATCGTATCCAGGCGGATATTCAGCAGACCCGGCAGGCTCAGCAGGGATGTGTAAATATCGAAACGCTGCCGCTGTCCACGCGCCTCTTCCCGTGAAATGACTTCGTCGGCGCCCTTTAAATCCGTGAGTATCCCGGTCAATTTCCGGCGCGTTTCCAGGATGACGATGCCGCCCATGGACTTGACCAGTGGCAGCAAGCGCACAAACTGAAACACATCACCAAGACCCTGCTCATCCTGCACCAGCAAGGTCTTGTGCCGGAATGTGCGGCCATCCCAACGTGGCTGCAGCAGTCTGTGACGGCGGAAAGGCTTTTCGTGCGAGGCGAGGTGAAGGCGTTTTTCGTAATCCACCCAGCCCCGTTCGAAATCACCTTTCGCCAGGTATATGTGGGCACGGTTCCAGAGTGCTTCCACGTCGTTTGGATTGAATGCCAGGGCCTTCTCGTGAAAAACCATCGCCTCCTTTAAATTACCCACGCGTTGCAAGGCCACGGCCATGTTGCGGTACAGGGGTAGTAGTTTTTTGCTGTCGTCGGGATTCTCTACCAGCGCCAGTGCCTGCTGGTAGCTTTCCAGTGCTTGCTGGTGGCGGCCCTGGGCGGCAAGCACCGCACCCAGATCATTGTACAGTGAATGCCACCTGGGCCTGACTTTCAGGGCCTGCTGGAGACAGGTATTCGCGGCATTATATCTTGTACGCTTGTAGTAGATCAGCCCAAGCAGGTGCAGCGAACGGGCGTGGTCCGGTTTCGTTTCCAGGATCTGTTTACAGATCAATGCGGCTTTTTTCAGACGCTTGTTGTCATAGTGTTCCTGTGCAAGTTTATAGGCCTCCGGTATGGAGGCCGAATTTGACTGAGCCTGTGCCACGGTATTTGAATTCCTGGATCCTGTTGGTGCATAAGCGCACGTCTACACATGAGGCGCCACGCACTTTTATCAAGGCATTGTACACGATAAATCTGTCAATCCGGAGCTCCGGCAAGGCCGTGGACCTGTATTATTGCAGGCCGTGAAAAGGAGCGCAGCGTCGAACCCGGCAGCGGTATCCGGTCCGGCCTGCTTGTTGTGGTGTCGGGTTGCCGGACCCGCTGTGTCTGATCCGGCCTGTGCAACTCAGTATTCCGTTGCTGAGGGAGGGAATTCCACCTTTAGGCTGCGATGAAAACAGAAGATATTGTTTGATGCGATATCATCGAAAATGTTCTCGGAGTCACCTGCGTAGTTGTTTGGTGAAAACAGCCGCGGCTGATGTGCCATCACCCGATATTCCAGATTTTTGATATACGCGATAAGTTCATTGGCAATGATGTCCCTGTCAGCCTCGAGATAAAGGAACGGCTTGTGCTTTGTGATCAGTGCCGCTGCTCCTTTGATTACTTCCAGTTCCATGCCTTCAACATCAGCTTTTATCAGCTTGATCGACCTTACGTCGATATGCTCATCCAACGGCACAACCTGGACCTGATCACCGCTGCCGAATACGTCAATACCCAGCCCGCCAAAATTAGCAGGTGCACAAGGATCAAGACGGGGGACGTTTACCGCACCATGTTCCGCGCCGACCGCACAGCAATGTGTTACCACGTTGCTTAGTGAATTTATTGAAATATTCGCATTCAGGGTTTGAAAAACAAGGCGCTGTGGTTCATATGCATGAACTATACCCTTTGGTCCAACCAGTGTCGCCAGACCTAGTGTGTGCGAACCAATATTAGCACCTGCCTCAACCACACAATCTCCCGTCTGCAGCAGCTTGCGAAAAACAACCATTTCCCCTTCAGACCACTCACCGTATCTGGCAATGGATTGACCGATATAACGGTCGTTGCGGTTAAACAGCATGTAACCGTAACGGGCTTTGACCAGTGCATTGAAATGCTCATTATCATCGATTAAACGGGGAAGCATTGCGATTCCTGAATGCGTGAATTACAGGGACAGTATACTTGACTTCATTCAGAGTGATGCCGGATCCGCTTCGCTTGATCCGGCCTACGGTGTCGTGATGTTTGTAATATTGTAGGCCGGGTCAAGGAGCAAAGCGACGGACCCGGCATGTGCGCTATTCCCTGTTGGCGGCCTGTACAAGCGTACCCAGGATTACCGGACGTATGGCGCCGGTGACTTCGGGGAGATTGCCCGGCCTGGCTTCGAGTTTTTGTTTTGCCAGCCAGGCAAAGGCAACGGCCTCGACCCAGTCCGGATCAAGGCCGTATTGTGCGCTTGATTCAACCGCGCTGCCGGACAGTCCCGTCCTCAACTGTTGCATCAGGCAGAGGTTGTGGATGCCGCCACCGCAAACGAGCAGGCGTTGTGTTTCCGGGGCATGCCTTTCAAGTGCACCAATAATGGTATTCGCGGTAAGGCTGCACAACGTGGCCTGCACGTCCTCTGCCGTGAGGACGTTTACAGCTGGAAACCCCGACAGCCAGTCGAGGTTGAAATATTCCCGCCCCGTGCTCTTTGGCGGCGCCATCGTGAAGTAGGCATCGCCTGACAGCAACTCCAGCAATCGTGCGTCGCATCTCCCGCCTGCGGCCCACTGACCACCGGCATCCATCGGCCTGCCCAGGTGTTGCCATGCCCAGGCATCCATCAGGGTGTTGCCGGGTCCGGTGTCAAAGCCTGTCACCGCAATTACCGGATCAGCGGGCAGCACGGTGATGTTGGCGATACCGCCAATATTCACAACCACGCGGTTCTCGGTCGCAGATGAAAAAATCGCCTTGTGAAAGGCGGGGACCAGCGGTGCGCCCTGTCCACCGGCACGTATGTCGGCACTGCGGAAGTCGGCGACCACGTCGATGCCGGTCTCGGCGGCAATGATCTCCGGGTTGCCGATTTGTAACGAGTAGGGTTTTGCCGAGTTGGGTTCGTGGCGAATGGTTTGTCCGTGGCTGCCGATGGCCTTTATCCCGGTCGGCTCGATGCCGGTATCTGCAAGCAGCCGGCGTGCCGCGCGTGCGAAGATCCTGCCAACAGCATTATCGAGTTCGGCCAGGTTTTCCCTGCGTGGATCCGGCAGTGCAAGCGCGGCGATCAGCTGCTCATGCAGGGCATCGGGGTAGGGTTCGGTGTGTGTTGCAAGTATGTGCGAGTGCACCGGGGAAAAGTCTACCAGCGCGGCGTCGATCCCATCCATGCTGGTGCCGGACATCAGGCCGATGTACAGATCTGTCATGAACCGGGGATCAGGGTGTTTGCAACTGTCTGTGGTATGACCGGGAAATTTTAATGAGAGCCAGCCTGTGCTTGAGTATGACGCCGGGCCGTTTCGGCTAGCGGCTGGCTAGCTGTACATCTTGCACCAGCTTCAGCTGTGCGAGCAGGGCTTGCGCCTTCACATCGAAATCGTCACGGTACTTTTTATCCAGGGATTCGGCGCCCGGAAGTTTCACCCTGAGCGGGTCACGATGTACGTCATCGATCCTGAATTCGTAATGCAGGTGCGGCCCGGTTGCCAGTCCGGTGCTGCCGACATAGCCAATGGTTTGCCCCTGTTTTACACGGCTGCCCTTTTTCAGGCCGCTGCGGTACTTCGACAGATGGGCATAGAGAGTGCTGTAGCGGGTGCCGTGCTGAACAATGATGGTATTACCATAGCCGCCTTTCTTGCCGCGATGGATAATCTTGCCGTTGGCCGTGACCTTGACAGGTGTGCCCCTTGCCGCTGCGTAGTCGACGCCCTTGTGTGCGCGTATCCGGTTGAGCACGGGGTGTTTGCGTCCGAGGCTGAAGCGCGAACTGATGCGGCTGAATTCAACCGGTGTGCGCAGAAAAGTCTTGCGCATGCTCTTGCCATTGAGTGAGTAATACTCTGATTCACCGCTTTCATTGGTGTAGCGGAAGGCGTGGTGCTGTTTGCCCCGGTTGACGAATTCTGCAGCGAGGATCTTTTCGCCGCCAATATTTTCGCCATCCAGAAACTGCTCTTCATAAAGCACCGTAAATTGATCGCCTTTGCGGATATCGAGTGCGAAGTCGATATCCCATGCAAAAATTCCCGCCAGTTCCATGATCAGTCCGTCGGACAGGCCGGCCTCCTGTGCGCTGAGAAACAGGGAATTGCTGATCTCTACGCTGGCAGTCCTGACGAGATGCTCGGGGATCCGGTGTGTAGTGCTTGCCGTGAATTCATCGCCGACACGGCGGACCTCGAGAGAACTGAGTTTGTCGATCGGGTAGCTCAGCGCGAGCAGGTCCTTGTTACCGGCAGTTTGCAGCCTGAGGCGCTGTCCCGGGTAGATCTTCTTCAGGCATTTAACCGCCCCACCCAGTTCCAGCAGGTTGCCCAGTTGCTGTGGGCTGATATCCAGCCGGGAAAAAATGACGGCCAGACTGTCACCGGATTTTACCGTGACCTCATGCCAATCATTTCCGGGCATGCTGCCTGCAGTGGTCTCCGGCAGGGTTGTTTCAGCAACGGCTGTCACGGAAACAAGCGCTTCATGGGTAACCGTTTCAGGCGCAATTGTTTCTGGTTGTGCTGCGCTCGCCCGGGGCGCAGTCATTTTGTCGGGTATGGCAACAGGTTTCTCGGCAACGGGTGTGTTGCTGGCGGGGATCGAAATCGCCGGAAGTTGCAGGGGTATTAGCTGGCTGCCGCCTGCGCCTGACGGGGTTGCCTCGACCCTGGCCTCTACCGGCCCGGTGTCTCCCCCCCATAAAAGGAGGGCAGCTACGAGGGCAAGACCAGCTACACCGAGATAAGTCAGGCGGCGCAAGGAGGGTCGCAGATCGCCCGGGCTTTCCTGCCACTTGACATCGGTATTGAAGATAGGTCGGTGATTCACGGTAAGTCCATGTAATAACTAAGCATAATTTAACTACTGACGGGCTGCAGGTCAACTGTTTAATGCAAGGCTATCGACCGTGCCGGCGGCTGACTTGAGTGGCGCAGGCCCGGACAGCCGTTCTTATTCAGGCTGCAACCCTGTGTTAATCTTCGCGGATAGTCTAATTAACGAGTAGCGCGTAATGCCGATTTTCGAAGATCTCGCACAAATCAGGCGTGGTGCCGATGAAATCCTGGTTGAGGATGAGCTGGTGGAGCGGCTCAAGCTGGGAAGACCGCTGCGCATCAAGGCGGGTTTCGATCCGACGGCCCCTGACCTGCACCTCGGGCACACCGTACTTATTAACAAGCTGCGCCAGTTCCAGGATCTCGGCCACGAGGTGCTGTTCCTGATCGGGGATTTCACCGGGATGATTGGCGACCCGACGGGCAAGAATGTGACGCGAAAACCGCTGACCCGTGAAGATGTGATGGAAAATGCGGCAACCTATGAACACCAGATCTACAAGATCCTCGATCCGGAAAAGACAACCATCCTGTTCAACTCCCAGTGGCTGGGTGAGATGAATGCCTCAGACCTTATCCAGGTAGCCGCGAAACATACCGTGGCGCGCATGCTCGAGCGTGATGATTTCAGCAAGCGCTACAGCAGCAACCAGCCGATTGCCCTGCATGAATTCCTCTACCCCCTGATTCAGGGATATGACTCGGTAGCCATGAAGGCCGATGTCGAACTAGGTGGCACCGACCAGAAGTTCAATTTGCTGGTCGGCCGCGAGTTGCAGAAACACTATAAACAAAAGCCCCAGGTAGTCCTTACCATGCCGATCCTGGAAGGCCTGGACGGTGTGCAGAAGATGTCCAAGTCGCTGAACAACTACATCGGTATCAACGAGTCGCCGGATGAGATGTTCGGCAAGCTGATGTCGGTATCCGATGAGCTGATGTGGCGTTATTTCGAGCTGCTGAGTTTTCGCTCACTGCAGGACATCGAGCAGTTGCGGCAGTCCGTGATCGAGGGAGTCAACCCGCGGGATATCAAGTTCCAGCTGGGCCGGGAAATCGTGGCGCGTTTCCACGATACAGGTACTGCAGAGGCCGCACAGGCGAATTTCATTGCCCGCTTCCAGCAGGGCGCCATGCCGGAAGATATGCCGGAAGTGACGCTGGACAGTGAAAATGGCGAGATCGGGATTGCCAGCCTGATCAAGGGTGCCAGCCTGACCGGCAGCACCTCTGATGCCTTTCGCATGATCAAGCAGGGCGCGGTGCGCATAGACGGCCAGCGGATCGAAGACAGGAATCTGACGATTAAATCAGGCAGCACCCATGTGTTCCAGGTCGGCAAGCGCCGCTTTGCCCGGATAACCGTCACCTGAAAAAAACACGCTGGCTGGCCTGCCCGGCCACAAATCTATAACTATCAATGCGATATTGGCCGAGGCTGGCGGGGCGGCTGCCCTTGGGCAAATTGCCGGATATCCTTCCTGCGTTTTCAGGCTATACTTGTATTCCGCAGACAACAAAATATCCGGCTTGACCGGGGATGTCGCGGGGCTCTACAAATATTAATGTCTAATTGCATTTTCTTTGTTGACAGCGATTAATTCGCGCGTACAATTTGCGCTCCTTGTCGGGCCCCGTTCCCGGCATTTGTTCTTTAACAATCAGATCAGGTAATTTTTGTGGGCGCTTACGTCGATGGTTGTGTATGCAACAAATATCGATGATGAGCGTCAGATGTCTGGAAACAGATATCAGAATTGACAGTAATCATCGAGCAAGGATCCGGTTGCTCCTCCAAAGCAACCAAGCAAACTTGAAAGTGAAGAGTTTGATCCTGGCTCAGATTGAACGCTGGCGGCATGCCTAACACATGCAAGTCGAACGGAAACGATGGAAGCTTGCTTCCAGGCGTCGAGTGGCGGACGGGTGAGTAATACATAGGAATCT
>JBATIF010000102.1:0-24341 GCA_049667605.1 Gammaproteobacteria bacterium | reverse complement strand
GGTCTGGAACATTTCAAAAACGATGATTTCGCAGCGGCAGTGATGCTGTTTCGCAAGGCAGATGAAGGTGCCGCCATCGATGATGTCTACCAAAACCGCTATACCTCGTTTCATGGGCTGGCCCGGTTATCCCTGGGTGATGACAGCGGTGTGAAATTGTGTCGCAAGGCCGCTGTCGGTGAAACCAATGATGCCGAGGTCTATTACAACCTGGCGATGGCCGAGCACAGGCTCGGATTGCGTGAAAGTGCCTACCAGGCATTGCGCCGCGGCTTGTATGTTGCACCTGGGCACGCCGGTTTGCTGCAGATGAAGAGGGACTTCGGATTGCGCAAAAAACGCGCACTGATCGCCGGCCTGAGGCGTGACAACTGGCTCAATAGTCTACTCGGCCGGTTACTGCGCGGCTCCCGGCAGCCCTTTTCCGATCGCTAGCAGCCCGCCTGTAAATTACCTGCAGTTGTCCGATTTTCGGCCCACGGCAATCTATTTCCTGCCGCTTGCTGTCCCTGTCCTGGCAATGCCTTATAATCGATCCCGGAGTCGGCCAGGCAGTCGCCCCGCTTGCGGGGAGGAAAGTCCGGGCTCCACAGGGCAGGGTGCCAGGTAACACCTGGGAGGCGCGAGCCTATGGAAAGTGCCACAGAAAATATACCGCCCGTCAGCGTATGCGTACGCGAAGCGGGTAAGGGTGAAATGGTGCGGTAAGAGCGCACCGCGCGGCTGGTAACAGGCGTGGCAGGGTAAACCCCACCCGGAGCAAGACCAAATAGGGGAACATTGATGCGGCCCGCATCGTTCCCGGGTAGGTTGCTTGAGGTGTGCGGTGACGCACATCCCAGATGAATGGCTGTCCATGACAGAACCCGGCTTACCGGCCGACTCCTTCTTTTCAGGAAACAACACCTGGTCCCGGATGCCGCCGGGGTTCCCGCCGCACTGCACTAAAAGTGCATGGGTATGTGGCCGGATGCAGGACTCAAACCGGAATACGGAGTGAATCTGGGCTTTTGCCCCGGATTGTGCTTGGAAACACGGCAGCTAACAAAGTATATTAAAATATTAACCCGCTTCCATAGATACCTGATGACACGCAAGCTTTATATCAAGACACACGGTTGCCAGATGAACGAGTACGATTCGTCGAGGATGGCGGATGTACTGGTGGATTCACACCAGCTGGAAGTCACACATGATCCGGCGCAGGCCGATGTGCTGCTGCTGAATACCTGCTCGATCCGTGAAAAGGCGCAGGAAAAGGTGTTCTCCGAGCTGGGCCGCTGGAAAGAGCTGAAAGACAAGCGTCCGGAACTGGTGATCGGCGTCGGTGGTTGTGTCGCCAGCCAGGAAGGCGATGCCATTCGTACAAGGGCCCCGTATGTCGATATCGTATTCGGTCCCCAGACCCTGCACCGGTTGCCGCAGATGCTGGATGATACCCGGCGTGCACGGCAGCCGGTTATAGACATCAGCTTTCCCGAGATTGAAAAGTTCGATTGCATGCCGCCCCCCTCCGTGTCCGGGCCAACGGCCTTTGTCTCCATCATGGAAGGTTGCAGCAAGTATTGCAGTTTTTGTGTCGTCCCCTATACGCGTGGTGAAGAAGTCAGCCGGCCTTTCGATGACATCCTTGCGGAGGTTGACGGACTAGCCTGCAAGGGCGTGCGCGAAGTAACCCTGCTGGGCCAGAATGTGAATGCCTATAGGGGTGTGCAGCATGATGGTGAGATTGCCGATCTGGCGTTGCTGGTTACCTATATTGCTGCCATTGATGGCATTGATCGTATTCGTTACACCACCTCGCACCCGCTGGAAATGAGCGACAGCCTGATCGAGGTGTACGCGGAAGTCCCTGAACTGGTGGGGCATCTGCACCTGCCGGTACAAAGCGGTTCAGACCATATCCTTGCGGCCATGAAGCGCAACCATACGGCGCTTGAGTATAAATCGACCATCCGCAGGCTGCGTGAGGCACGCCCCGGTATCAGCCTGTCGTCTGATTTTATAATCGGTTTTCCCGGGGAAGGGGCCGTGGAGTTCGAGCAGACCATGGACCTGATCGAGGAGATCGGTTTTGACCAGTCCTACAGTTTTATCTACAGCCAGCGACCGGGTACGCCGGCAGCGGATTTGCCGGACGACGTGACTGCCAGTGAGAAGAAGGCGCGGCTGGCGCGATTGCAAGAGCGTATTAACGCGATGGCGGCTGCAATCAGCAGCTCCATGGTCGGCAAGATTGAACGTATCCTCGTGGAAAAGGTGTCCCGTAAAAGCGATCAGCAGGTGAGCGGCCGTACTGAAAACAACCGGGTGGTTAATTTCGATGGCGCACACGCGCTGATCGGCCGCTTCGTGGATGTACGCATTACCGAGGCACTGCCAAACTCGTTGCGTGCTGAACTCGTTTCGGTCGAACCGCAGGAAACCCGGGCAGTACCCGGCGCCATCGGCCTGAGGGCATCTTGAGCGCACAGATACAGTCCATCGATATCTCATTGCTGCCTGCTGATAACGACCGACTGGCTGACCTGTGCGGCCAGTTCGACAGTCACCTGCGTCAACTGGAGCAGCGCCTTGGCGTGGAAATCAACAACCGTGGCAATCAGTTCCGCGTTATCGGTAATACGGAAAATGTGCGCTCTGCTGCCAGGGTGCTGGAAGAGCTGTACCGTGAGACAGAAAACGGGGGTCTGACGCCCGAGAATATTCATCTGTCTTTGAGCGGGGTTGATGCACACCAGCAGGCTGTCACCGAGGCGCGTGGCACGGCAGCCGTGCTCATCAAGACGCCCGGTGGAACGATTATGCCGCGCGGTGAAAATCAGCAGCATTATCTCCGCAATATACTCGGTCATGATCTGAATTTCGGCATCGGTCCTGCGGGCACCGGGAAGACCTATCTTGCGGTGGCGTGTGCCGTTCATGCCCTCGAGCAGGAGCAGGTAAGCAGGCTGGTACTGGTGCGGCCGGCCGTGGAGGCCGGTGAACGCCTCGGTTTTCTGCCGGGTGATATGACGCAAAAAGTCGATCCCTACCTGCGTCCCCTGTATGACGCGCTCTACGAAATGCTTGGCATAGAACGGGTTGCCAAACTCATCGAGCGAAACATTATCGAGGTGGCGCCGCTCGCATTCATGCGCGGCCGCAGTCTCAACGATGCCTTTATCATCCTCGATGAGGCGCAGAATACGACGGTTGAACAAATGAAGATGTTTCTGACACGCATCGGTTTTGGTTCGACTGCGGTTGTCACCGGCGATATCACCCAGATAGATTTGCCCCGGCATGTCCAGTCCGGGTTGCGCCAGGTGACCGATGTTCTGAGGTCGCAGCAGGACATCAGTTTTACATTTTTTTCATCCAGGGATGTGGTCAGACATCCACTGGTGCAGCAGATCATCAATGCCTATGATGCCTATGACCGGGCAAACAGCGATGACAATTGATGCTGCCGGTAAAATACACCTGTTTAAATGCGTTAGCGCAGTGACCAAATAAAATGAATGAGCAGAATATAATCGTCAATGTCCAGTATGCCTTATCGGCGGAAGGACTGCCTGGCGAGCAGGACATCAGCAGCTGGGCCAGTCTTGCCTTGCAGGGCAGGCAGGGTCCGTCGGAGCTGGTTGTGCGTATCGTCGATGAAGCGGAGATAACCGCACTCAATCAGCGTTACCGTGGTAAGGATGGTGCAACGAATGTGCTGGCGTTTCCCTATGAGCCGATGCCGGGGATCGAAACCGGATTGCTTGGTGATGTTGTAATCTGTGCACCGGTAGTTGCCAGGGAAGCGGTTGCACAGGGCAAGACGCTGGAGGCGCACTGGGCACACATGGTAATTCACGGTGTGCTGCACCTGCTTGGCTATGATCATGGTAGTGGCAGCGAGGCAAGGGAGATGGAGCAGCTGGAAAAATTGCAACTCGCCAGTCTGGGTTTTCACAATCCCTATTGACGGTGTTTGTCATACCTGCTGCAAGGTGATTTATCCCGGCGCCGATACAATCGTGATCCTGTTATTTATTAATACTGCGTAAATTATTATTTCATGGATAAAGACCAACCTCCTAACGGTCCTGCGGAACGCTCCTGGCTCGCCGGATTGAAGCGTGTTTTTATGCGGGAACCGGCCACCAACGAGCAATTGGTAGAGCTACTGCGCGGCGCGCATCGCAAGAACCTGTTCGATGCCGACCTGCTTGCCATGCTTGAGGGCGTGCTCCATGTGGACGACATGCAGGTTCGTGATGTCATGATCCCGCGTTCCCAGGTGGTCGTGCTGGAGCGTGATGCGAGCCCCGAAGTATTGTTGCGCATTGTAGTTGAGTCCGGTCATTCGCGCTTTCCGATTATTGGCGACGGCGGGGATGAAGTTGTCGGAATTTTACTTGCGAAAGATTTACTGTTCTACTCCTTCGAGCTTACCCACAGCCGCTTCAATGTCAGGGATATTCTGCGCCCGGCTGTGTTTGTTCCGGAAAGCAAACGCCTCAATGTCTTGCTGAAAGAGTTTCGTGCCAGTCGCAATCACATCGCTATAGTTGTCGATGAGTACGGCGGTGTTGCCGGCATGGTCACCATCGAGGATGTGATCGAGCAGATCGTCGGAGATATTGAAGATGAACATGATGTGGAGGAAGAAGACACCATACGCAGGCATAGTGAATATCACTACACGATCAAGGCGCTGACACCGGTTGAGGATTTCAATAGTTATTTCAAAACGGATTATCCGGATGACGAATTCGACACGATAGGCGGGCTGGTTGTAAACCATATCGGACGGCTGCCCAAGCGCGGTGAGCGTATCGTGATCGGCAACATGCTGTTCAAGGTATTGCGTGCAGACAGCCGCCGGGTTCACATGCTGCAACTGACGTTGTTACCACGATCAGTCGAGGCTGCAGGCACTATTCACAAGAATGAATCGTGACCGGTATTGACGCCCGCATCAACGGGCTTGCCGTACTGCTGGCGGGTGCGCTGGCAGTCACTGCATTTGCTCCCTATGGCTGGTATCCAGTTGCTATCCTCTCGCTGGCTGTCCTTTTTCGCCAATGGCTGAAGGACAGTCCGCGCCAGGCCATGTTGCATGGTGGCCTGTTCGGGCTGGGATACTTCGGCGTTGGCGTCTCATGGGTGTTTGTCAGCGTCCACGTGCATGGCCATGTCCCCATGGCAGCCTCGGTGCTGGTGACCCTGGCGTTTTTCAGTGTGCTTTCACTGTATCCCGCGCTGCTCGGCTATTTTCTCAGGCGTAGCATCCCGGCATCGGGCGGTTTGATACCTTTGCCGGTGTTTGCTGCGGGCTGGATATTTGCCGAGTGGCTGCGTGGCTGGTTATTTACCGGTTTCCCATGGCTCACTATCGGTAGCAGCCAGGTTGACAGCCTGCTGGCGGCCTATGCTCCGGTCGCCGGTGTCTACGGTGTCGGTCTGGCAGTGGCGCTGAGTGCGGCCTTGCTGGTAGCACTGCTGGAAAACCGGCATCGCCCGGCGAGCCTGTTATTGCTGGTCGCTATCTGGGCGGGTGCATGGTTTTTTGAGCGGGTGGAATGGACCTCGCCGGTGGACGAGCAGCTGCAGGTGGCACTGGTGCAGGGCAATATTCCACAAGAGGAAAAATGGCTGCCGGAGAATGTCGAGAGAACCCTGGCCCGCTATACGGAACTGAGCTTTTCCCGGCAGGATATCGACCTTGTCGTCTGGCCCGAGACAGCGATCCCGGCTTTCTACCACCAGATCAAGGACAGTTTTATCCCCTATATCGAATCGAGGTTGCAGGAACGCGACATGTCCATGCTGACGGGTGTCCCGGTGCTCGACATGTCTGAATGGAAGTATTACAACGCGGTAGTCTCGGTTGGAGGTGAGCGTACTTTTTATTACAAGCGTCACCTGGTGCCGTTCGGTGAGTACTTGCCGCTGCGCGAGATCATCGGCACAAGCCTGGAAGCGCTCGCCGTGCCTAATGCAGATTTCAGCCGGGGTGACGATGTTCAGAAGCTGATAGAAGTTGCCGGTTACATGGTGGGCACTTCCATCTGTTTTGAAGTGGTATTCAGCGAGGAGGTAGCGGCGCAGCTCCCGCAGGCGGCACTGCTGGTCAACGTAAGTAACGACGCCTGGTTTGGTAACTCACTGGCGCCACACCAGCACCTCGAAATGGCACGCATGCGGTCTATGGAAACCGGCCGCCCGATGCTGCGTGCAACCAATACCGGCATTTCCGCGATTATTGATTATGACGGCGCAATAGTTGCCCGTAGCGCCCAGTTCGAAACCGCCGTTGTTACCGGGTCTGTCACCCCTCGCCTGGGTGCTACGCCCTTCACAAGGCTTGGCAATGTCCTGGTCATTGTCCTTTGCAGTATCTTCCTGCTGCTGGGATGGCTGCTGTGCCGACGGCGCAGCTGATAACCCGGCTGCGCCTGACGGCCTGATTCGGCGGGTCTTCCGGGTTTATCGAAATGTCCCTAAAATGCCCCGGTTGACGTTAATTTAGCGGTTTTTTTGCCATTCTCCCGCCAAACCTGCTTGGCGGCTATCCCGGCTGCTGAACCTTCCCTGAACTGCCTGACGCGGCTTAAGTTTCTCTCATTTGAGCCGTAACCCTTGTTGACGTCAATTATCTGGCTACGACTGCCTGAGCTTGGGAAATAAGCGAATTCCAGGGACCTGCTTTGCAACTGCAATCAAAAATACTGTTACTGCTGATTCCGCTGATTGTGCTACCCATCCTTGTGCTGGGCGGGTTGGCCTATAGCCTGCTCATGGAAGATGCCCGTGATCGCACTCATTACCAGATGACAAACTTGCTGGAGCAAATTGAATCACAAACCGAATCGCAATTACGTACCGCCCGCGCCAACGCCAGCCTGTTTGCAAACACTACGCTGGTCAGGCAATACGTCGAGGAAGATAGTTATTTCGAAAACCAGTCCGGACTGGGGCAGCAGGTTAGGGAGCTGCTCTACAATTACCAGCTGGCATATCCCGAATACTATGAAATTCGTATCATCAGCCGGGACGGCGAGGAACGCTTGCGATCGGTACTCGGCAATGTTGACAATCATTCTGTAAACGAGTCGTCAAGCAGTTATTTCATCGAGGCCGGGTCTAAACCGGGTGTCACCTATACGACGTTCTTCCGCAACCCGGATAACAATCAACCGGCATTGCTGGTCAGCAAGCCACTCTACCTGTTTGGCAAGAACGAGGCGGGCAGGCAAAAAGACCTGTATGGCTATTTGATGATAACCATCGATATTAATTTCCTGAAAGCGCAGGCAAACAAGAGAAAGATAGAGGAGGGTGGCGAGATATTCTTCACCGACGACAAGGGTAATATCCTGTTTCATCATTCCGAAGATCAAGTCGGGCACAAACTGCCTGGCGAGTTGTTCAGTCGAGCAATCCGGTATGCCGATGGCAATACCCTGATAGACGGTGTGTACATGGAGAAAACTGCACACTTCCAGTCCATAAAGCTGCATGACTGGCTCTATGCTTTTGTTGTTTACCGGGAAGAGGAGCTACTGGTAAAGAGTGTTAACCTTGGATGGAATGTGGCGCTTGTTACTTCCATCGCCATGCTGCTGGCTACAACCCTGTTGTTCGGTATCTTCAGGAAACTGCTTATCAAGCCTATCCAGAAGCTCAGTTCCGCCGTCTGCGAAATGGGCCATGGAAAGTTGCTGACACCTATTGAGATAGATTCCGATGATGAGCTCGGTGAACTGGCCGCCAGGTTCAGGGAGATGGGCAAGAGCCTGCATAACTCGCATGAGCAGGTGCGATACGTTGCCTACCATGACAGTCTGACCGGTCTTCCCAACCGCCTTATGTTCAAGGACTACCTGAAGAGGGCGACTGCAACTGCACGACGTGACAACCAGGGACTGGCCATCCTGTTCCTGGATCTCGATAATTTCAAACGCATAAATGACACCCTTGGCCATCATGCCGGCGATATACTGCTGGAAGCCTTTGCAGACAGGCTTTCAGGTCAGCTGCGCGAACAGGATGTTATTGCCCACTCAACCCGGGAAGATGCGTCAAGGCTGATCGCACGCCTGGCCGGTGACGAGTTTATCATTCTCTTGCCCAATACAGATGGACCCGGCGAGGTGGAGAAAGTCGCCAAGCGTATTTTCAAATCTCTCTCAGAGCCTTTTGTGGTTTCGATGCAGGAGCTGTATGTCAGTGCAAGCATTGGCATCGCTGTTTACCCGGAAGATGGTGAAACTGCCGGTGAACTCTTGAAGAATGCAGATATCGCCATGTATCACGCCAAAAAACTCGGGCGGAATAACTTCCAGTATTATTCGAAAAAACTCAATGAAGCATCGGCTGAAAAGCTGAAGATCGAGAGTCGGCTGCGCCACGCGCTTGAAAATCATGCACTTGAATTGCACTACCAGCCACAGGTGACTCTCGCGACAGGAGCTATTTCGGCGGTCGAGGCTCTGCTGCGCTGGGAAGATCCAGAACTGGGTAATGTTTCACCGGATGTGTTTATACCAATTGCCGAGGAATTCGGTTTGATCGTCAAAATAAGCGAGTGGGTTATTCACGAGGCCTGTCGCCAGGCGCAGGAGTGGATCACCACGTATGACATGCCGATTACAATGTCGATCAATATTTCTGCTGTTCATTTCAATGACGAGAATCTTGTGCCGATCATTTCAAGTGCCCTGAAGGCAACCGGAATGAGTTCCGGGAGCCTGGAGCTCGAGCTCACGGAAACAAGCATCCTGCAGAACCTGAACCAGGCGATCGAAACACTCGACAGTTTCAAGAGGATGGGGCTGAAGCTTGCACTGGATGATTTCGGGACAGGATATTCTTCACTCAGTTACCTGATGAAGCTTCCTTTCAACAGGCTGAAGATCGACCAGAGTTTTATACGCAACCTGAAGACAGAAACCAAGGGAGCTACTATTGTTTCTGCGATCATCAGCATGTCACACAGCCTCGGCATGTCGGTGGTTGCCGAGGGCGTGGAGGAAGCGGAACACATGCAGGTGCTGAGACAGATGCGCTGTGATGCTGTGCAGGGCTATTACATATCACGTCCGCTGCCGGCGGATAAATTCGAAGACTTCATCAGGCTTGTATCCAGGCAAACAGCATAGCCCATGGCGGATGTTGTGATCGCCCGGGCCGCGCTGCTGAGACGCTGATCCTGATCTCGTACGCATCGATCATCTGTCTGATTGGGGCCTCCACGTGTTTGCGGAGTTGGCCGGGCTTGCGTGTTTACAGGGTAGAGAAGTGCACTAAAAACATCGCCTGATAGTCCTGACAATTTGCTTTAATTATCTCAGGTTATACACCCGGATCCTGTCACCCAGCGGTAGAAGGATTTCCTTCAGCAGCCTCTGGTAGACCGGGTGGCTTCGGTAGGCATTGAGCGCCGCCTGGTCGCGGAAGCTGATAATAAGGGCAATATCAAAGCTGCTATCCGCGGCTTTACGCATGCTGGGTACAGCCCGGCCGCTTTTCAGAGCAACTACGCCCGGGATGGTTTTCAATGACTGGCTGGCCTTCAGGACCGTCTCCTGTGCATCGGCATTGCCGGGTTCCTTTAACCAGAGAATGACAATGTGTTCTATGGTCTGGCCTGATGCGGCTGCTGACTGGAAATAAAAAAAAGATAAAACGGCGATAATAAATGTAGACACGCAGCGTTGTTGCATATTCAGGGCCTCTGCTGGTTTATAATTCGCTTTTAACAGTCTTGCGGTGAAATACAGTGTGCCCGCAATTCGGGCAGTCTGGAATGTGGGCAGTTTCGTGAAAGCGGATGATTGCATCACAGCTGGCGCACACCAGTGTACCGGGACCGGTTATTTCGCCGCTGTTCCATGCCGGCCCTTCTTCGATTTCATGCTCGAACTCCAGCATTTCCTGGCGGGTGTGGTCGGTGACGCGGCCCAGCGTTTCGATCAGCCGGTCCTCGATCTGGTGAATATCGAAACGCAGCCAGTCACCCAGCTCCTGTCCGGTTTCAGCCAGGTGTTTGCCTGCATCCTCGATATCCCGCTGCAGGTACATGGCGATTTTCTCGGCCTCTTCCCGGGTGAGTTCTTCCAGGTCGACCGCGACATCCCGGGCATTGTGAATAAAGCGTTTTAAAACCGGGGCAGTATGCTCCTCTGCCTCTTCAATGGCTGTCCTGACCCTCACCATCATGTCGTTATAGGCGTTTTGCAATTTCTCCCGCACGGGTATTTCGTCACTCATAATTTCCTCCTTTGCATGCAAGTGTGGCCCAAAATATCTCAAAGGTGAAGGAAATTGCCATTGCGTGTTGTTGGGTCAGGGGGGCTACGGTATTCTTCCGCTTTATATTTGTCGATCGACAGCAAGGAATCCATGGACGCTAGCTATAAACCCGACATTATCGAGGCAGATGCCCGCGAATACTGGGACAACCAGCAGACATTCCGGGCGACCGAGGATCCCGCGCGGGAGAAATACTACTGTCTGTCGATGTTTCCCTATCCGAGTGGCCGTTTGCACATGGGGCATGTCCGCAATTACACCATCGGTGACGTAATCAGCCGTTACCAGCGCATGCTCGGCAAGAACGTGCTGCAGCCGATGGGCTGGGACGCCTTTGGCCTGCCGGCCGAAAATGCCGCCATCCAGAACAAGGTGCCACCGGCTCAGTGGACCAGAGAGAATATTGACTACATGCGCAAGCAGCTGAAACAACTGGGCTTTGGCTATGACTGGGAGCGTGAGCTTGCCACCTGCGACCCGGAGTACTACCGCTGGGAACAATGGTTCTTTACCCGCCTGTTCAGCAAAGGAGTGGTGTATAAACACACGGCTGTCGTCAACTGGGACCCGGTTGACAAGACGGTGCTTGCCAATGAGCAGGTCATCGACGGCAAGGGCTGGCGCTCCGGCGCCGCGGTTGAACGCCGTGAGATACCGCAATGGTTCCTGAAGATTACCGATTATGCCGAGCAGCTGCTGGATGATCTCGAGAAACTCGAGGGTTGGCCGGAACAGGTGCGCACCATGCAACGCAACTGGATCGGCCGCTCTGAAGGCATCGAAATGCAGTTTGGCATCGGTGGGCGGGATGAAACCCTGTCTGTCTATACAACGCGCCCGGATACGCTGATGGGTGTGACCTATGTTGCTGTGGCCGCGGAGCATGCGCTGGCCGGCGAGGCGGCGGCTGCGAACCCTGCGCTGCAGTCCTTTATTCAAGAATGCCGCAATACCCGGGTTGCCGAGGCCGATATGGCCACGCTGGAAAAGAAGGGCGTCGATACCGGTCTGCAAGCGGTACACCCGGTCAGTGGTGAGCGGGTTCCGATCTGGGCCGCCAACTTTGTTCTGATGGAATACGGTTCCGGAGCAGTAATGGCGGTACCGGCACATGACCAGCGTGACTATGAATTCGCGAAAAACAACGGCCTGGAGATCCGCCAGGTAATCTACCCTGACAGCGATGCGCACCAGGTCGACCTGTCCAGGGCGGCCTTCGTTGACAAAGGGGTGCTGGATAATTCCGCACAATTCAACGGGCTGAGTTCCGCACAGGCCTTCAGCGCCATCGGCGACTGGCTGGAGCAGGCAGGCAAGGGTGCGCGCAAGGTCAATTACCGTCTGCGTGACTGGGGTGTTTCGCGCCAGCGTTACTGGGGATGCCCGATTCCGATTATCAACTGTGCGGTGTGTGGTGCGGTGCCGGTTCCCGAGGCCGACCTGCCGGTGATACTGCCCACCGATGTGAGCGTCGATGCCACCGGTTCACCGCTGAAGAAGATGGCCGCATTCATAGCGGCTACCTGTCCGGTTTGTGGTGGCGAGGCCGAGCGCGAAACCGACACCTTCGATACCTTCTTTGAATCGTCCTGGTACTTTGCGCGTTATGCCTGTGCAGACAATTGCGACGCTATGCTCGATGAGCGCGCTGCTTACTGGCTGCCGGTGGATCACTATATCGGCGGCATCGAGCACGCGGTACTACACCTTTTGTATGCGCGTTTCTTCAACAAGCTGATGCGCGATGAGGGCCTGATTGCAAGCGACGAACCGTTTACCAGCCTGTTGACCCAGGGGATGGTGCTCAAGGACGGCTCGAAGATGTCCAAGTCCAGGGGCAACACGGTCGACCCGCAGCAGCTGATCGACCTCTACGGTGCCGATACCGTGCGCCTGTTTACCATGCAGGCCGCACCACCCGAACAGTCACTCGAGTGGTCGGATTCAGCGGTTGAAGGCGCTTATCGCTTCCTCAAGCGTCTCTGGGCGAAGACCCGGGAACATGTCGCGGCCGGCAAGCCGCCGGCGCTCGATCGGGATTCATTGGCCGACGGGCAGAAAAAACTGCGCCATGTCGTCTACAGCACTCTGAGCAAGGTCAGTGATGATATGGGGCGGCGTTTTACCTTCAATAATGTGGTATCGGCGAACATGGAGTTGCTGAATGAGCTAAACCGCTTTGATGATGACTCGGAACAGGGCCGTGCGGTCATGCAGGAGGCACTGGAAATCGTGGTGCTGATGTTGTCGCCCATCGTGCCGCATATCTGCCATGCGCTTTGGCATGCCCTTGGCGGGCAGGGTGCAGTGGTTGACTGTCGCTGGCCCGCTGTTGATGAATCGGCGCTGGTACTGGACAGTGTGACGCTGGTCGTGCAGGTAAAGGGCAAGGTGCGGGGCAAGGTGGATGTGGCGGCAGATGCCAGTCGGGACGTCATCGAGGCTGCCGTAATGGCGGATGAAAATGTGGCCCGGCATGTCGGCGACAGTCCGGTGAAGAAAATGATTATCGTACCGGGCAGACTCGTCAACGTGGTGATATGAAAATGCAAAATGGCAGCCGGCAACAAACAGCGACTGGCATGTTGTTGCGGGGCCTGCAGATTCGGTTTTTCCTGCCGGTACTGTGTTGTGCAATCAGCGCATGCGGATTTCAGCCGCGTGGCAGTTCGGCGTTACCATTAGAGATGGCGCTGACCTACATTAATAGCGGCAAACCCTATGCCTCGCTGGTAGATGACTTTTCCGCGGCACTCAGGGTACATGGCGGTCGCGTCACCCGGGATCTCAGTGAAGCGACGGCCGTATTGAATATCATCTCGGACAGGGTTGACCGGCGTTTGTTGTCCATTAACACTGGTGGCAAGGTGCTGGAGTACGAGGTCCGGCAAACCATACGTTTTTCGGTGGCTACACATGACAACCTGCCGCTGCTGGCGGAGCAGGAGGTATCCTTGGGAAAAAGTTACCTTTACACAAGTACAGACGTCCTTGGCAAGGAGCGTGAAGACAGGGTTCTGCGACAGACATTGCAGCGCAACCTGGTGGATCTTGCGCTGTTGCGTATTACGGCAGCGGCGCGTGAGTTGCGCTGGAGTGCATCCGGTTCGCCCATTCAACAGCCGGCGTCTGACAGATAACCGTAGATGCAACTTAAACCCGATCAGCTTGATGCCCACTTGCGCAAGCAGCTGGCACCGGTCTATTTAATCAGTGGCGATGATCCTCTGCGGGTAATGGAAGCCGCTGATGCGGTGCGGGCTGCCGCCCGGGCGCGGGGCTATGATGAACGCCAGGTGATGACAGTACAGACCGGCTTTGACTGGAATAGCCTGCACAGTGAGGCGGGTAATCTTTCGCTGTTTTCACAACAGCGCATCCTCGACCTGAGGTTGCCGGGCGGCAAGCCGGGCAAGGAAGGTGCACAGGTGCTGCAGGATTTTGCCGGACACTTGCCTGAAGATACGCTGCTGCTGGTAACCACAGGCAAACTTGATGCGGCGACGCGTAAAAGCAAGTGGGTGCAGTCGCTTGAAAAGGCCGGTGTGGCCGTGACTATCTGGCCGCTGAAGGGGTCGGCAGAGCTGCTTGGCTGGGTAGGCGCACGCATGCGCCGGCGTGGTCTTGAGCCGACAGCAGCGGCGGTCGAAATGCTCACCGGCCAGGTCGAGGGGAACCTGCTTGCCTGTGCTCAGGAAATCGACAAATTACATCTGCTCAATGGCGCGGGTACGGTAGATGTTGAAGATATCACCGCGATGGTCGCCGATAATGCCCGTTTTGACGTGTATGCCCTGGTCGACAGCGCCTTGCTTGGTGACGCGGCGCGCTGTGTGCGTATCCTGCAGCGGCTGCGGGCGGAGGCCGTGGCGGTCCCGGTCGTACTCTGGGCGCTGACGCGCGAGATTCGTCCGCTGGCTGGCATGGCCGCCGCTATTGCAGAGGGTGACCCGGTCGGCGCCGTACTTGGCCGTTACCATGTCTGGCAGGCCCGCAAGAACATCGTCGGGGCCGCGTTAAAGCGCCTGTCAGCAGACGATTGCAAGGCCATGATTCGCCAATGTGCCCGGATTGACCGGCTTTGCAAGGGGCGTGCGACGGGCAACGTGTGGGATGAGCTGTTACAATTGACGCTCAGACTGGCCGGTAAGGATATCTTGCCCGGGCCCGCGGTGATGGAACAGGCTTGCTGATTTGAACATGAGCGTAAAGGCAGAAAACATACAGCTTGATATCCCGCAATACATGCGTTCCGTTGGCGTGCGCGCGCGCGCGGCTGCACGCGCCATGGGCTGTGCCGATCCCGGCAAGAAGGATGCCGCGCTCAGGGCGATTGCAGCGGCAATCGAGGCGGACGCGGCGACGCTCAGGGCCGAAAACGGCAAGGACCTGGAAAGCGGCCGGCAGCATGGGCTCGATGCCGCCCTGCTGGATCGTCTCGAGCTGAATGATGCGCGTATCGCGTCTATGGCAGAAGGCCTGCGCGAGATTGCACTGTTGCCCGATCCGGTTGGCAGTATTACTGACATGAACTACCGCCCCTCGGGTATCCAGGTAGGCCGTATGCGCGTGCCGCTGGGTGTCATCGGCATCATTTACGAGTCGCGTCCGAATGTCACGGCCGATGCTGCCGGGCTGTGCCTGAAGTCCGGCAATGCCGCCATCCTGCGCGGTGGTTCAGAAGCAATTCATTCCAACCAGGCTATTTCCAGGTGCATCCACCAGGGGCTGGCCGAGGCCGGTCTGCCGGCAGACGCCGTACAGGTCATCGAGACGACAGACCGTGCCGCGGTCGGTGAACTGGTGCGCATGCAGGAATATGTCGATGTGATTGTGCCGCGTGGCGGCAAGGGACTGATCGAGCGTATCAGTGCGGAGGCAAAGGTCCCGGTCATCAAGCATCTACACGGTGTCTGTCATACTTTTATCGATGAGCACGCCGATATCGACAAGGCAATCCGAGTCGCGGTAAATGCCAAGACGCAGCGCTACGGCACCTGTAACACCATGGAGACGTTGCTGGTTTCACGCGCCATAGCCGACAAGGTGTTGCCACCGCTCTCAGAGCAATATAAACAGGCCGGCGTCGAATTGCGCGGCTGCACGACCAGCTGTGAGATCCTGCCGGAAATCAATGAAGCGACCGATGCGGACTGGGACGAGGAATACCTGGCCCCGATTTTGGCGATTCGCGTGGTTGATGACATAGACGCAGCGATGGACCACATTGCCCGGCATGGCTCCAGTCATACCGATGCAATCGTTACCGAGTCACTTGGCAATGCCCAGCGATTCCTGCATGAAGTCGATTCCAGTTCTGTCATGGTGAATGCATCCAGCCGTTTTGCGGATGGTTTCGAATACGGGTTGGGTGCCGAAATCGGCATCAGTACCGACAAGCTGCATGCGCGTGGTCCGGTTGGCCTGGAAGGGCTGACAACCCTTAAATACATTGTCATTGGCGATGGTCATATTCGCCAATGAGAGCAGCCGTTAATTTGGCTGTTATCCCGCGTACTTTATGATAGGTATTCTCGGCGGCACGTTTGATCCTGTGCACTTCGGCCATCTGCGCCCGGCCCTGGAAATTCAACAGCTGCTCGGACTGGAAGAAGTTCGCCTGGTACCCTGCAATATCCCCCCGCATAGGCCGCAACCGCTGGCATCACCCGGGCAGCGTCTGGCCATGTTGCAGGCGGCAGTCGAATGGCATCCGGTTTTCCGGATCGATACGCGTGAATTCGACCGCGAAGGGCCGTCCTATATGCTGGATACCCTGAAATCCTTTCGCGAGGAAATGGCTGCAGCCGGCTTGTGCCTGTTGCTGGGCATGGATTCGTTTCTAAGCCTGCCCGCCTGGCACCGCTGGCGTGAGCTGATCGATTATTGCCATATAGTCGTGATGACGCGTCCAGGCAGCGCTTTGCCCGATGCAGGCGAGTTGGCGGACTTTATCAGCCACTACAGGGTCATGGACGCTGCGCGTCTGCAAACAAGGACAGCCGGCATGTTGTGGTTTCACGCGGTCACCGTGCTGGATATCTCGGGGACACAGATTCGCAGGTTGCTGGCGACGGGCAAGGATGCCGGTTTCCTAATGCCGCGGGAGGTAATGGACATGATTATCCGCGAGGGTTTATATGCATCTGGTGGCAAATATGAGTAACAAGCAGAAAGAACGGCAGGAGAATGTCCCGCAAGAGCGCTTACTGCATATCGTCGTGGATGCGATTGATGATATGAAGGGTGTAGAAATGACTGTCATTGATGTCCGTAAAATGACATCGATTACCGATTATATGGTCATTGTCAGTGGTACCTCTTCACGCCACGTGAAGGCGATTGCAGAGAATGTCGAACTGAAGGCAAAGCAGGGCGGTTATGCGCCGCTGGGCATCGAGGGTATGCAAACGGCGGAATGGGTATTGATTGACCTGGGTGATGTGGTTGTGCATGTCATGATGCCGGCTACCCGCGAATTTTATGCACTGGAAAAGCTATGGGCCGCTGTTGGCGATAATGCCGGCAACGGCTAGCGCCGCTGGCTGAGAGTTGCGCATTCACTTGATTGCTGTCGGCAGACGGATGCCCTCCTGGGTTGAGGAGGCTTACCGTGAGTTTTCTAAACGCCTGCCACGCGAATGTACACTTCAGTTGCATGAAATTCCCCCCGGTAAACGCGGCAAGGGCGAGGCAGCCGGTCGCGCGCGACATGACGAAGGCCTGTCGATGCTGGGCGCCATTCCCGCGCGCTGTCACGTCGTTGCCCTGGACGTGCAGGGCAGGAGATGGTCCACCGAAGATCTCGCCTCCAGCCTGCAGGACTGGATGGCCTCCGGGCGTGACCTGTCCTTGCTGGTGGGCGGGCCGGATGGCCTGTCCCCTGAATGCCTCGAGCGGGCGGACCAGCGCTGGTCACTGTCGGCGCTGACCTTTCCTCATGCACTGGTTCGGGTGATCGTTGCAGAGCAGCTCTACCGGGCCTGGACTGTCACCACCGGGCACCCGTATCACCGTTCCTGAAGGCCCGTTCTACTGCGCTATATTGTTATTCGGGTATATAATAAACAAGAGCTTGCATGATAATGATAAAATCATTCAGAGGATTGGAGTGAGGACCCCCGCGCGCAACCGGCCGATGCTGAGGCCCGCGCTATGACGCCGCCGGATGCGATGGTCTATCTCGCCTCGCAGTCGCCACGCCGGCAGGAACTGTTGCAGCAGATCGGTGTCCGCTATGCATTGTTGCCGGTCAACGTGGATGAGACCCCACTTGCAGATGAGTCTGCAGAAGACCATGTACAGCGTCTTGCCCTGGCCAAGGCGCATGCCGGGTGGTCTTCACTGGGCGAACACGGGCACCTGCCGGTGATCGGTGCCGACACGGTGGTCATTGCAAATGAAACGATCATGGGGAAGCCTCGTGATCGCCGGCAGGCAATTGAAATGCTGCTGGCCTTGTCCGCTTCCACGCACCGGGTGCTAACGGCTGTCGCGCTTGTTGCCGAACGCAGCCTGGTGCGTTTAAATGTCAGTCGTGTGACCTTTCGCACACTGTCATTGCCTGAATGTGAGGCATATTGGGATACGGGGGAGCCGGCTGACAAGGCGGGCGCCTATGCCATACAGGGTCTTGGCGCCGCTTTCATCGTGCGGCTTGAGGGCAGTTATTCGGGTGTAATGGGTTTGCCGCTGTTCGAGACTGCCGAATTGTTACAGGCGTCAGGAATCAGGCTTCTCGGGAAGCCTGTTTGATTGCGGTGTGCATGGGCCACCCTGCACTATCAAGGACGGCGCACTGCGTGGGCTGACAGCAAATATGAGTGAAGAAATACTGATCAATGTCACGCCCAGGGAGACGCGGGTTGCGCTGGTCGAGAACGGCGTGTTGCAGGAATTGTACATCGAGCGGAGCCGGCGCAGGGGGCTGGTGGGCAATATTTACAAGGGCCGTGTCTGCCGGGTGCTTCCTGGTATGCAGGCTGCGTTTGTGGACATCGGCCTGGAGCGCGCCGCGTTTCTGCACGCCTCGGATGTGGGGCCCCGTGATGGCTGTGCCGATGAGGACGCTGCACCCAGCGACATCGATCAGTTGCTGCATGAAGGCCAGGAAATATCGGTCCAGGTTATCAAGGATCCGATGGGTACAAAGGGTGCCCGGCTGACAATGCAAATCACCATACCCTCGAGATATATGGTGTTCGTTCCTTTCATCAGAAACGTTGGTATATCCCAGAAAATCGAGAGTGAGGCAGAGCGGGTCCGCCTCAGGGATCTTATCGAGCTGTTTATGACGGATCAGGACGGGGGTGGATATATAGCGCGTACGGCGGCGGAGAGCGCCAGCGCGGAAGCGCTGCGTGCGGACATGATGTTTCTCCGCAAGCTCTGGCAGTCTATCAGCGAGACGGAAAGAAACACTCGGCCGGGAACGGTGGTCTACGAGGATCTGCCGCTGTCGATTCGTGTCATGCGGGATATGCTTGGCGACCAGATAGAAAGGGTGCGTGTCGATTCACGCGACAGTCATCAGCGCATCGTGGATTTCTGTGGCCGGTTCATGCCTGAGCTGAATACGCAGGTTGAATATTATCCCGGTGATCGTCCGATTTTTGATATTTATGCTGTAGAGGATGAAATCCAGAAAGCGCTCGAGCGCAAGGTCCAGCTGAAGTCGGGCGGTTACCTGATAATTGACCAGACCGAGGCCATGACGACGGCCGACGTCAACACGGGCGCTTATGTCGGGCATCGTAACCTGGAGGAGACGATTTTCAAGACCAACCTCGAGGCTGCCCAGGCCATTGCCCGTCAATTAAGACTCAGAAATCTCGGCGGCATCATTATTATCGATTTTATTGATATGCAGCAGGAAGAGCACAAGCGGCAGGTATTGCGCACCCTGGAGAAATTCCTCGACAAGGATCATGCCAGGACACACATCAGCGAGGTTTCTGCACTCGGCCTGGTGGAGATGACGCGCAAGCGTACCCGTGAGAGCCTGGAGCATATCCTCTGTGAGCCATGCCCGACCTGTGGCGGCAGGGCCTCGATCAAAACTCCCGAGACGGCATGCTACGAGATTTTTCGTGAAATCCTGCGTGAATCGCGCCAGTATGATACGCAGCAATTGCTGGTGCTTGCCTCGCAGGAAATTATTGACCTGTTGCTGGACGAGGAATCCGACAGCCTGGCCGAGCTGGAGGCCTTCATGGGGAAATCGATCAAGTTCCAGGTGGAGGCGCTCTATACCCAGGAACAATATGATGTTGTACCTCTCTAGGATTCCTTCCGCAGAACCCAACTCTCCGCGCACATGCTAGGACATTTTTTCCGAGCCCACTGGCTGCTGTTCGTTTCGCTGTTGTTTCTGACGGCGGTTCTATTGACAGCCGCACGATTATGGGTGCCTTCGCTGGGCGGTTATCAGCATGAGCTGGAAGCAGCCGCAAGCAGGGCATTGAACCGGAATGTCTCCATCGGCAAGCTTGAAGCGACCTGGAGGGGGCTGAGCCCGGTTCTGAAGCTCAGGAATGTCGTCATAGACGGGCCTGCCGGGGGGGCGGGGCGTATTGACATCAGGGAGGTCTGGATTCGTCTCGATGTTGAACATTACATTACCGAACGCAAGGTGCGGGCCTCCGGTATCGATGTCATTGGTACTGAGCTGGGGATTACACGCGATGAGAGTGGCCGGATCTACATTGAACAATTCAGTGGTCCTGCAGAAGAAAATCCCGACCTTGATGATTTCCTGCAGATGCATCGTTTGTCTATTAACGACTCCGTCATAACGATTACGGATCGCAAGTTAGGCGAACCGCCGCGCCGTTTTTCGGATGTCACCCTCGCGCTGGTCAACGACGGCTATGAGCACAGGCTGAGCGGCTACCTGTTGTTGCCCGCGGAGCTGGGCTACCGCGTTGACGTGGAAGCCGAACTCTACGGCAAGGGCGTCAATTACAGGGAATGGCAGGGACAGGTTTACATCAATGGCCAGACACTGGCCCTGGCGGATCTGGTGGCGCCATACCTGCCATACGGCATGGGCGTGCAGGGTATCGCTGATATTCGCTTGTGGCTTGACTATTCACTGGCGCGCCTGCAGTCAGTTAGTGGCGAGGTCGATGCGCATGATATCCGCCTAGATAACTTTTCAGGGGACAAGTCGTACCGGTTTTCTGCTGATGTAATACAGGGGCAGCTGGGCTGGAAGCGCACAGCTGACATGTGGCAGTTTGCCCTGCAGGATTTCTCGATGACGCAGGGAAATGAGACCTGGAAAACCCGGAACCTGTCACTGGAGGGTATCGAGGCCGATGGCGTGAATCACATCGAGATTGTTTCCGAACAGACCCATCTCCACGGACTGGGCGCACTGGTTTCGGTTTTCCCCGGACTGGCAGCCGACCACCGCGGCCATCTCGCTGCCATGCATCCCAGCGGTACGATCACTGACCTGGAGCTGAGACTGGAATACACGCCTGAGGCGATAACGGTCGGCCGATTTTCTGCCGGCTTTTCCAATATCAGTATCGCGCAGTCAGGTGTTTACCCGGCCGTCTCCGGGCTCTCGGGTACGCTGGCCGGTACGCCTGATAAAGGGCTGCTGTCACTCAATGGCCATAGTCTTGTTGTGCATGACGAAAACCTGTTTCGAGAGGCATTTCTGCCTGCCGTGGTGCTTGGAGATATTGACTGGCAGGTGTCCGGCGAGCATGTCGAAGTCGGGTCCGGGAGTTTACATATCGAAAACAGGGATCTCTCCCTGCAGGCCGCATTCGGTCTCGATATACCCGTCGGTGATGGCGCGCCGGTTCTGCAACTGCAGCTTGCAGTGGAGAAGGCCGATCTTGGTCGTATCAGCCGTTACCTGCCCGCGAAGCACATGCCAGCCAAAGGCGTGTCCTGGATGGACAAAAGCCTGCTCAGTGGTTATGTCAGGGATGGCACGGTTGTCATCAACGGGAGGCTCGATCAAATACCGTTTGACAATAATGAAGGACAGCTGGAAGTCCGCCTGCCTGTGAAGAATGCCGTGATTGACTACAACAGGAAATGGTCACCTCTGACCGGGCTTGACGCGCAGGTTGATTTTAGCGGTCGTTCCATGGATATACGCAGCAAGCGCGGGGCTATCCGTTCGGCATTACTGGAGCAGGTTCAAGTGCGTATTGCAGACCTCGCCAGGCCGGTACTGAACCTGTCCGGCTCGATCAAGGGGTCGCTGGCTGTGATGCTGGCCGAGCTCGGCAGTAGCCCGCTCGGAAACACCTATGGCGGATTTGTTGACCGCGTTGAAACCACCGGGCAGTCAACGCTTGATCTTGATTTGCGAATGCCTTTGCACGGCAAACAACGAACTCCAAAGGTCACCGGTTTTGTGGAACTCGATGATGACAATCTCAGCATAAAAGACTCCAGCATCGCGCTGAAGAAGATCAAGGGCGTGCTGGCTTTTGATGACAAGGGTATACGCGGCGAGAATCTGACCGCGCGACTCTACGACATACCTGCAAAGGTCAGGGTATGGAGCGACAGCGGGGAGCCCGCCACGCATATCAGTCTTGACGGCAAACTGGGCCTGCTCCGGCAGATAGTGGGCAGCAACAGCGCGCTCTACCCGGTAATATCGGGTAGTAGTGACTGGCGTGTAGTGCTGTCTGTCCAGGGTGCGCCACGTCGTGGTGAGCAGGCCAAACTATCGCTGCATGCAGGCTCCATGCTCGAAGGTACAGCCATTGATTTGCCGGCACCTTTCGGCAAGGACAGTGACAGTCGACGCGAATTGTCTGTTGATGTTGCCAGGATCGATTTCCCGCAAAAGCAGATGTATTTGAAGTACGGAAATGTGCTCAATGGTTTGCTGGAATTTACTGCTGCTGGCCAGACACCGGTTTTGCAGGGCGGAGTAATCACATTTGGCGGCGATGTACCGGTCACCCCGGTGGCTAGAAAACTGCTTGTTACCGGTCATCTGGACAAGATTCACACAACGGCATGGAGGCCCTATCTTGACAGTGACACTCCCGGGCTGGGTCTGCCCGTTGAGTTTGATCTCAACGTTGATGAGCTCGAGGTTCTCGGGCACTACATCCGCGAGGCCTCGTTGCAAATGCAGGCCGAAGGACTGGTATGGGATATCAAGGCTGGAGGACCGTCAATATCCGGCGATATCCATTTGACAAAAACCGGCGCCGGCCTCGACAAGGTCGTCATGAACCTGCAGCGGCTGGTTGTGCAAAGTGACAACAAGGAACGGCCCCCGGAAGAGCATGTGGTCATGCCTGAATCGTTCCCGAACCTGCAGATTGTTGCGCAACAGTTTGTTTATAACGGTTCAGACTTCGGTAATTTCCAGTTGGCCACGGAAAAAAAGCCTGGTAACACACTCAAGATTACAAGGATGATCCTGTCGTCGGAATTGCTCGCAGCGCGCATGAGTGGTATCTGGAAGCTGCAGAAAAAACAGCAGCGATCGAGTATTGATGTTGAAGTGAGCAGTGGGAAAATGGATGAATTATTGAAAATATTCGGCTTCCAGCAAAGTATCGAGGGAGGCAAGCTGTCGGGTACCCTGCGTGCCGCCTGGCCCGGGCCGCCCTGGGCCTTCACGCCGTCCATGGCCGAGGGCCAGCTTGATGTGCTGGTCGAAAAGGGCCAGCTCGTCAACCTGGAGCCCGGCACTGCCGGACGTGTACTGGGCTTGTTGAGCCTGACTAATATACGCCGCCGACTGCTGCTGGATTTCAGTGACATATTTGGTGAGGGTTTCAGTTTTGACAGGATAGAAGGCAGCTTCTCGGTTGATGACGGCAATGCCTATAGCGCGGACCTGGTCGTGAAGGGGCCGGCGGCAAAGATCGATATAACCGGTCGTGTTGGACTCGCCGTCCAGGATTATGACCAGCTGGTGACGGTTACGCCGACCGTGAAAACACCTTTTTCGCTGGCTGGTACATTGGTCGGCGGACCTGCGCTTGGCGCTGTGATTATGGTTGCCGAATCTCTGCTGGAGGGCAAGATCGAGGCCCTGAACAGGATGGTGCGCACCCAGTATACGGTTACCGGTCCCTGGTCAGCCCCTGAAATACAAAAAATCGGCAGTTCCGGTGACGGGGCTGCCGCCCAGCCGCAATAACACCGACGTGCCGTGGACCTTTGCTAAATTCCGGGTGCGTGGAACTGTGTTATTCTGAAACTGTCATTTCAACTACTGGATGACAGGAACTGCTGTCAATTCATATTGAAATCCAGCAGTTATTCAATTTTATTCCCTTTCCCAACCCTCCCCGGGGGTGAAGGAGTTTACGAGTTAACCAGGATGGCAAGGAATTTATGAGTGTTGTGGCATGCGTGCAGATGGCCTCCGGGCCTAACATCGGGGCGAACCTGCTTGAGGCCGAGCGCCTGATCGAGGAGGCCGTCAGCCAGCAGGCGCGGCTGGTAGTGTTGCCAGAGAACTTTGCGCTGATGGGCAAGACCGAAAGTGACAAGGTGCGTGAGCGTGAGGCAGATCACAACGGTGCTATCCAGACCTTTCTTTCCGAGCAGGCAGCGCGCCATGGAATCTGGCTGGTGGGCGGCACCATCCCTATGGTCGCCAGTGATGCAAACAAGATCAGGGCCGCCTGCCTGGTGTTTGATGGCGACGGCAAACAGGTGGCGCGCTACGACAAGATACATCTGTTTGATGTCGAGCTGATCGACAGTGGTGAGCAATACACGGAATCTGAAACCATTGAGCCGGGTGATAAAATCGTTGTCATCGACAGCCCGTTCGGGCGCATGGGTCTTGCCGTTTGTTACGACTTGCGCTTCCCGGAGTTGTTCCGGCAGCAACTGGAGGACGGCATGGAAATAGTGGTATTGCCGTCGGCCTTTACGGCAATTACCGGGCGCGCACACTGGGAGGTACTGGTGCGTGCGCGTGCAATCGAAAACCTCTGCTATGTCATTGCACCGGACCAGGGCGGCTTTCACCTCAGTGGTCGCGAGACCTATGGACATAGCATGATCGTTGACCCCTGGGGTACGGTGCTGAACAGCCT
>JBATIF010000101.1:0-5837 GCA_049667605.1 Gammaproteobacteria bacterium | reverse complement strand
CGTGTGGTGTACTGCAAGCAGATCGCCATCCTTGATGCCGATATCCTTCATGCTGTCGCCCTTTACGCGCAACAGGTAGTCGGCACGCGGATGGAAGGTGTCGGCGTCCACCTGGCAGTAATCCTCGATGTTCTGCTCTGCCAGGATGGGCTCACCCGCCGCGACACGACCAACCACCGGCAGACCATAGTCTTCGTCTAGCAGGCGAATACCACGGGACGAACCGGGGACCAGCTCGATAACCCCCTTGCGCTCCAGCGCACGCAGGTGGTCTTCTGCTGCATTCGGGGAGCGGAACCCAAGGGTTTCGGCGATCTCGGCGCGAGTGGGCGGGCAACCCTCTTCTGCAACGTAGCTGCGTATCAACTCGAGGATTTCGGCCTGCCGGGCGGTCAGCGTGTCTTTGCTCATAAATTTTTTACTGATTATCCATACAGTAACTGTAATTATATCCAGTGGTACACGAGATGCAATAAAATTTATAAGCAACTGTTTATAATATATTTATAACCATTATGGGCCCCGCCCACCAGGGCCGTGCCGGTCAATGCCACGGCCTGGCGGCAAACAGATGCCTGTAACAGCCGGTAAATTCGTCTATCATAGACACCCCTAACCAGACCGTTACCTATGACTGCCCCCACCACCCCTGTTAAACCCCGCCACACCGTGGCGGTTACCGTTGGCAATGTCATTGTCGGTGGCAGCGCCCCCGTCGTCGTTCAATCCATGACGAATACCGATACGGCTGACATTGACGCTACCGTGCAGCAGGTCACCGAACTTGCCCATGCAGGCTCTGAACTGGTGCGCATCACCGTCAACTCCGATGAGGCCGCGCGCGCCGTCGCGGAAATTGCCGACAGGCTGACCCGCAACGGTGAGGACATCCCGCTGGTTGGCGACTTCCACTTCAACGGCCACAAGCTGCTCGCGAGATACCCGGATTGCGCACAGGCGCTCGCCAAGTACCGCATCAACCCGGGCAATGTCGGCCGCGGCAAGAAACGCGATGAGCAGTTTGCTGCCATGATCGAGATCGCTTGTCGTTACGAAAAGCCGGTGCGCATCGGCGTCAACTGGGGTAGCCTCGACCAGGCCCTGGTGGCACGCCTGATGGATGAAAATTCCCGCCAGGCAGAACCGCAAGATGCGCAGAACCTGATGCATGAGATCATGGTGACCTCGGCACTGGAAAGCGCTGCACAGGCCGAGGCGCTGGGACTGCCACGCAACCGGATCACCCTGTCGGCAAAGATGAGTGGCGTGCAGGACCTGATTGCCGTCTACCGGGAACTCTCCGCCCGTTGTGATTACGCCCTGCACCTTGGCCTGACCGAGGCCGGCATGGGCTCGAAGGGTATAGTCGCTTCGACCGCGGCGCTGGCGGTGCTGTTGCAGGAAGGCATTGGTGACACGATACGCATTTCACTGACACCGGAACCGGGTGGCGATCGCACCCGCGAAGTGATTGTCGCCCAGGAAATACTGCAATCCATGGGCCTGCGCCACTTCAGCCCGGCCGTGGTTGCCTGTCCGGGCTGCGGGCGCACCACCAGCCATACCTTCCAGCAACTGGCACAGGACATCCAGGAACACCTGCGCAGACAGATGCCGCTATGGCGCAGCCAGTACAGCGGCGTTGAAGAAATGACCGTGGCCGTCATGGGCTGCGTCGTCAACGGCCCGGGCGAAAGCAAGCATGCCAACATCGGCATCAGCCTGCCGGGCACCGGTGAAATACCGGTGGCCCCGGTGTATGTCGACGGCGTAAAGACCGTCACCCTCAAGGGCGATCGCATCGCGGCAGACTTCCAGCAGATTGTGGACGACTATGTCGCACGACGCTTTGGCGCTGACAATTCATAGCGGCAGGCAGACGCCCTGCCCGGATCAACAACTTCACCCGTCACGCAACATCTTCGTCTGAACCTGCAACCGGTGGCTGGCGCACCATCGGCCTGCAGGGAACATATCAAGACTTGCTGAAAACCGCACCGCTCCTGTCCCGCCAGGAACAACAATTTGCCTGTAAACCGTCAGGCCGGCAGATGGCTTTTCCGGATATTTTTTATTTTTATTCTCAACGTGCTAAAGAATCCCGCTATGGCGCCGCTAGCAGCAACAAGGGAGAACTTTTCCCGCACGACCGAGAGGTATGCCATGAAGCATCTCAAGGACAGGCGAGCACCATGGGCCACGGCCCTGTTTCCATTCAGGGACAATGCCGACAAGGCTCAATACGAGCGGCGGAGAACGGCTGAAGCAAGCATGGAAAAACTGGGCGCCGAGGAACGTCAACTGCTGTTCTCGGAGATGCCGGCACCGATTCCGGATAGCGACGAGGATTAATTACCGCAAAGAAAAATGGCGACCATGGGTCGCCTTTTTTTGTTGCCTGTAAATAAGCTACGACGCCTTTATCAGCACGTCTGTTTATGTCCGGCGCATTTCAGAACCGCAAGTTTCACCGTCTACCAATATCTTCGGTAACCGGCATTCAGGATGCCAGGAACGGCAAATAAATTGGTGTCAGAGCGCATTTTCTCCTGATATAAGGAAAAATGTGCTGACACCGATTTATTATAAACATGGAGCCGGCGAGAGGAGTCGAACCCCCGACATCTTCATTACAAGTGAAGCGCTCTACCAACTGAGCTACGCCGGCATGCCCTGCTTATCGCAGGGGGCGCCTATTCTAGTGAATTGACCGGGCAGGAGCAATCAATCCAAAACCATGTCAATAGCAGGCCTGCTCCTGCAGCCGGACGTCCGGATAGTCCTGCAGCACTGCCCCCAGATCGACGGCATTGCTTGTCTGCCGGTCGATATCCAGCCAGTGAACGGTTTGTATCATATAGCGGGGTTCGATCACGGCATCCAGGTCAAGCTTGGTGACCTGCTCCTTACGCAATTCAGCCCTGGACCTTTGCTTGAAGGTACCCAGGGATATAAAGTTATCCTTGCCTATGTAATATTCTTTGTCCCCGTTCTTGTCCAGTTTGCTCTTTATTGCCTGCGCCTCGGAGTGCTGCATGGCTGGCAGATAAACCCAGTACCCGGTTTCTTCCTGCAGTTCATATGTACGGTGGCGCGGCTCAAGCCCCAACCCATCGAGCTTCTTGCCAAGAGACTTGACTTGTGCGACGGCCATAATCGGACCGAGCGTACGGCAAGTAATTGCGCCACCACCGCCCGGTGGCTGCAGTGCATTCAATGTTTCGACCAGGGCAAGCTGTTGCTGCGGGTCTGAGAGACCCTGATCACGTGTCGGTTCCGGTCGCGGTTCATTCACGGGATCAGGTGCATACTCCGGCGCCTGCTGCCGCTGTTGCCTCTGCTCCATTTCCTGCAAGGTCGTCAGCGGCTTTGCAGTCACCGGCAAGGCAGGCAGGGCACGCTCGACCCCTTCCTCTTTCTGGAGTTGCAACATTTGCCAGCCGAAGAAAACAATATTCGCCACCAGTAAAAGGTAAATCACATGTCGCATCAAGACTCTCCTGCAAGAATTGCCAGGCCCTTCAGGACCAGGTCCGGGTCGTGGCGGGATGAACAGGCTAATAATGACTGTATCTGTCCTGCATCTCCACCTGTAATTATCACTTCTGGACGATCTCCGGCGGCTTTTACCATATCCGCGACAATACGATCGATCGAGGCTGTCAGCATGTAAACGGCGCCACCATGCACTGCATCATTCGTACCCGTGGCAAGCAATCGCGCAAACTGCCGCACACCCGACAACCTGATATCCGAGGTATTATTCAAAAGCATTCGCTCCAGCATGGCAACCCCCGGCAAAATCATCCCGCCCTGGTGTTCGCCGCCGGCCGCGAGAAAGTCGAGCGTAACCGCCGTTCCACAGTCCACAATGCATACTGCTCCGGCGGCAGAGGCATGCGCCCCGACCAGTGCCGCCCAGCGATCCGCGCCCAGATCAGAAGGCACCGGGTAGGCATTGGTGACGCCAAATGCCTTTTCCACCGCAGCCGCAAACACCGGCTTGAGGCCCCAGTGTGCCTGCACCCAGTTATTGAGCGTATTGCCCATGACACTGCCTGCAACATTTGACACCACGATCTTGTCCGGCGCCGGCAGATCACGCCATGCCGCCACGGCATGTGCATTGAAGTCCTCGGCCCGATGCTGGAAGCGGCCAGCAGCCAGCATCCGCTGCTGCTCGCGTGCAGCCCATTTAACGGAGGTATTGCCGACATCCAGCAACAGCATCATGACGAAACCCTGATAGTGACCTCCCCGGAGGCAAAACGCCGGCGTCCTGTCGACGTCTCAACCAGCAGCGCACCCGCCGGGTCGATACCCCGGCCCTTGCCGCGTATCAGCTCACCAGGCAACTGCAACTCGATCTGGCGGCCTGCGACCAAGTCATGCCGGCGCCATTCTTCCATAAACGGCTGCATCCCCTGCGACTCGAACAGTTCGGCCGCAGGCAACAGATTATCGAGCAGGCTTGCAGCGAGCCGGTTGCGCGAGATATCAACGCGACCAGTCAATTTACTCAAGTCAATCCACGACTGGTCAATCGCCCCGGCCGCCTGCTGCGACATGCAGACATTGATACCAATACCGATAATCACGGCGCATGGACCACTGGACTCCCCCTTTACATCAATCAATATGCCAGCCAGCTTTGCGCCATTAACGAGTATATCATTCGGCCATTTCAGACCTGCCTGGTGTACGCCGAGTGACTGCAGGCTCCTGAGAACGGCGATACCTGCAACCAGGCTCAGGCCGCCGAGTGCCCCCGCGCCTGTGCGCGAATGCAGCAGCAACGACAGGTACAGGTTTTCGGCAAAAGGTGATGCCCAGGTGCGACCGCGGCGCCCGCGTCCGGCTGACTGCAGTTCTGCAACACAAACGGCATTGGCCGGCGCACCGTTCAGGGCCTGTTCACGCAGGCGATTATTGGTTGAGTCAACGGTCAGCAACACCTCGACCGGACCAAGGCGGGCGCGCGTCTGCGCATCAAGCGCGCAGAGAATAAGCTGGTCATCCAGCAACTCGACCGCTGCCGGCAGGCGATAACCCTTGCCACGCACCACCGCCAGGACGATTCCCGTCTCACGCAGCGCCTTCAGGTGCTTCCAGACAGCCATCCGGCTAACACCCAGCGCAGCACCCAGTGCCTCACCGGAATGAAACTTGCCGTCAGACAGTCTTTTCAGAAGCTGTTTGCGTATTTTCATTACACTTGCAGACACATAGACAAATCAATCCGCTAGTTCCGGTGACGAACCATTAAGCTTTCCCCTGTGTTACCTGGAAATACCGTAAATCACATTTTGTGCCACCGAGCGCACCAGCTTATCCAGCGCAGCCTTGTCCGTCACATTGACCTGGACCTGCCCGGTGGCAAGCAGCAGCGCCAGGCCATGCATCGATGTCCAGGCAACCAGTGCCAGTTCGCGCGGTTCACGGTCACGGAAGACACCCGTCTCAATGCCTGACTTTACAATAGCCACCAGCAGCGCCATCACTGGCAAGACTGCCTGACTGGGGGGGCTGTCTCCAGGCTGTCCAGGCACTGCAGCGAACATCAGCTGCATCAATGCTGGATTACTCACCAGCAGCTGCACATAGGCAACGCCGGCCTCGACCAGTTTCAGCTCAGGATCATGCGCTATGCGCGCTGCTGCCGATCTGATAACAGCATACAGCCGTTCAAACCCGGATTCTGCCAGGGCCTGCAGCAGTGCCGCCCTATTCCTGAAGTGGCGGTATGGTGCAGCATGACTGACACCGGCCAGTTTTGCGACCTCGCGCAGGCTCAGTGCCGCCGCACCTCTTTCCACCAGCAGCTGTTCGCCGGCCAC
>JBATIF010000100.1:0-2662 GCA_049667605.1 Gammaproteobacteria bacterium | reverse complement strand
ATGAGCACACGAAAACAGACCTTGCTGGACCGCTGCATCACCAATGCAGATAGCGCCATACGCACCGTGTTCGGCGAACCGGTCGGCTCCGGCCGTGACAACCCGGCAAGCACGGCGGAAAACCGTGAACTTTCATCGACTGAAAAAGCGAAAAGCATCGGCATGATGCGCGTTAACCATGCGGGCGAGGTCTGCGCCCAGGCCCTCTACATGGGCCAGGCATTGACGGCACATCACAGCGAAACCCGCGAGCGGATGAAACTGGCGTCTGATGAAGAAAATGATCACCTCGCCTGGTGCCGGCAACGACTCGAAGAACTCGGCGGCCATACCAGCCTGCTCAACCCGCTCTGGTATGCCGGCTCGCTTGCCATTGGTGCCGCCTCGGGAATTATCGGCGACAAATGGAGTCTCGGCTTCCTGGCTGAAACCGAACACCAGGTTGTCAAACATCTTGAAGGTCATCTGCAGAAACTGCCCGCAGACGACCACCGGTCGCGGCGTATCCTCGAACAGATGAAACAGGATGAAGCACGCCACGAAACCATGGCGCACGGTGCCGGTGCGGCCGATCTGCCTGAACCCGTCAGGAAGCTCATGCAACTGGCATCCAGGGTCATGACGACAACGGCGTCCCGCATCTAGGAGCCTGAGATCAAATAACCTACTGCAATGCCCTGAAGATGCGGCTAGCCGCAGATCGGAGGGTGAAAAATAAGCTGCACAATGGTTCCCTCCGGGTCACTGCAATAAAAACTGCGCGCCCCGTCGCGATGTGTTCTCGGTGGCGCCTTTATCGGCACACCCTGTTGTTGCAGGAAAGCGTGCCAGTCATCGACGTCATCCGCACTGGCAATAAAGAAACCGACATGATCGAGACGCTGAGCGGTCCCGGCCGCCGGCTCGCCGCCGGCACGATGCAGGGCGAGATTGTCATTCCCGGATGACAGGTAGACATTATCCGCGTCAGGCCGCCATTCCACCTGCATCCCCAGCAGGCCGGTATAAAAGTGCTCGCAGACCGCAAGATCACGCACATTGAGCGCGACATGACGCATCCCCAGGGTTGCGGCAGGGCGCTGCATTACCCGGCCTCGCCGGGGGCGCCGATGACTTCATAGTCGTGACTAATATCCACGACCTTGCCGAGCATCAGTGAGGCCGAGCAATATTTTTCCGCCGAGAGCTTGACCGCTCGCGCCACCTGCTTGTCTGCCAGGCCGTCGCCACTGACAATAAAATGCACATGGATACGGGTAAACACCTTGGGCACCGATTCGGAGCGCTCCGCTTCCAGTTCGACGATACAATCGCTCACCGGCTGGCGTGCCTTCTCGAGGATATACACCACATCGAATGCGGTGCAGCCACCCAGGCCGAGCAGGATCATTTCCATTGGCCGGATGCCGAGGTTACGGCCGCCGCTTTCCGGCGGACCATCCATCACCAGCGCATGACCGCTGCCCGACTCGCCCATAAAGGCCCTGCCCTCGATCCACTTGATACGCGCCTTCATAATCACCTGTACTTGCCGTAAAAACGTGAAGCCTATCACAGTTGTGAATACTGATCGGCGAGTTTGCAATAACACCTAAAGCTTGTGCAGCCAGAACCGATAACAAGCGTATGCAGGCGCTCCCACTGACTTTTTCAGCCGACAATGGCACCATCAAGGGCAAGATAAACCCTTGCGTGGAACGCTTCCTGGCACACTGCCACCGGCGTAAATATCCGAAGAAGACCATCATTATCTACGCCGGGGACAAGCCGGATGTGCTTTATTATATTATCAGCGGGTCAGTCACCGTGCTGATTGAAGACGAGAACGGCCATGAAATCGTGCTGGCCTACATCAATTCCGGCGGTTTCTTCGGTGAGATGGGATTATTCGGCGAACACCCGAACCGCAGCGCCTGGATCCGTACACGTATCGAATGCGAAGTCGCCGAAATCAGCTATACACGGTTTCGCGCCCTCGCGCGGGAAGACCCGGATATCCTGCTGGAACTGACAGCGCAACTCGCCACCCGCCTGCGCAACACCAGCCGCAAGGTAAGCGACCTTGCCTTTCTCGACGTCACCGGCCGGATTGCACACACCCTGCTGGAGTTAGCCAGGGAACCGGATGCGATGACACACCCGGATGGCATGCAGATAAAGGTTACCCGCCAGGAACTCGGACGCATCGTGGGCTGTTCCCGCGAAATGGCGGGGCGCGTGCTCAAGGCCCTCGGCGAACAGGGCCATATCGCGGTGAAGGGAAAAACCATCGTTGTCCACGGCACACGCTGATCAGCCGTGTGCGGATCGCAGCCGCGATGACAGCCCCGCATAAACCCCGATCGCGCTTGCGCAGCGTTCCTGCAACTGCTTGTTGATGTGCAGGAGCGAGCGCAGCTCGCGAACACCACACACACAGCGTCTCATGCCAGGCCTTATCGCGGATTAGATCCGCTCCTGCAATTGCCGGACCTTATCGCGGATTAGATCCGCTCCTGCAAAACCGGCTCTTCCCCAAATCGAGTGGGTAGATTACCGTTGTAGGGCCAAATTCATACGGCCAACAACCTTGCCATCAGAAGAAATGCGTCTCATCTAGATTGATGTGTTACCCACTCAATCAGGGGAAGAGCCACAAAACCAATCAACATCTGTAGGAGCG
>JBATIF010000099.1:0-7319 GCA_049667605.1 Gammaproteobacteria bacterium | reverse complement strand
AGCCAATCCGGGGAATAGCCGCGCGCCCTGTCTGAGTGAATCGAGCGTAGCGAGATACACGAGTTGTGCGCGGCCCCCGGATTGGCGAGGAACGCAGGGGACCGGCGTAGCCGGTGAGTGCTTCGGGTGTCCTTCTCTTTGGGTACTTTCTCTTGGACAAGCAAGAGAAAGTGCCTCGCCGCGCGGGCGCGAAAGCCCGCATCCAATAAAACCAGCGCCTGCAAGGCGCCTACAAATCAGCGGAGCTGAGAAAAGCACCTCGCCGGCGGGCGCGAAAGCCCGCATCAATAAAACCCGCCTGCAAGGCGCCCCTACAAAAAACCCGCCGGTTTTTCCCAGCTTGATGCAAACACGATTTCCTCAAGCGGTTTGCGCACCCGCGCCTCCAGCTCAGTCGTCTTCATGGGTTCTGCAAGACTGTCCGGGTCACCCAGGTAGCCGAGTGCAATGCCGGTTGCCACCTGGAAATCGTCCGGGACCCGGTAGAGCTCTGCCGCCTTTTCCGGAAGGATGCCGCCCATCGCGTGCATGTAAAGGTCTAGTGCTGCCGCCTGCAGCATCATGCCCGCTGTCGCAAGCCCGAGGTCATGACGTGCATGGGCATTCGGCTTGTCATTGAAGGTAAAGGTCTTCTTTGTAACGGCGAGCATCAGCACCGGCGCCTGCATCGCCCAGGCCTGGTTGCCTTCCACGAGGCAGCTCATCAGCCTGTCATATTCTGCAGTGTCTTCCTTGCGTGCCACGATATAACGCCAGGGTTGTTCGTTATAACAGGAGGCCGCCCAGCGTGCTGCCTCGAACAGACTGCCAAGGGCCTCCGTGCTTACGGTCTTTCCGGAAAATGCCCGGGGTGACCAGCGTTTTTGCAGTAATGCGTGGATGGGGTATTGCGTGTCCGGCGTTTTATTCATCATGTTTACCTGTGTAGGCTGCCTGTATCAGTTCGTGGTGTGATCGATTGCACCCATGCGTCCTGCCTGGTAATCGACGATCGCCTGGTTGATCTCATCATTCGTATTCATCACAAAGGGGCCGCGTCGCGCTACCGTTTCATTCAGTGGAACGCCACCGAGTAATAAAACCTGGGCCGGCACAGCGGCAGAAGCAGGAACTCTCATCTCGAGCCTGTCGCCGGCATCAAGCACCGCCATCTGGCCGTCATGCAGCGGCGTACCGGCCGATTCCAGCCCACCCGAAAAGATATATAGCAAGCCATTATGATCGGCGGGCAAGGACTGCGCCACCACGGCACCCGGCTGCAGTGTCCAGTGCTGAAATATAATCGGTGTATGTGTATCAATGCGGGCCGCAACACCGAGGGCCTCTCCCGCTATCACCCGCACGTGTGCAAGCCCGTCATCACTGTCTGCCTCGGGGATACTTTCTGCCTCGACATCCTGGTAACGCGGGGTGGTCATCTTCAGCCGGGCGGGCAGGTTGACCCATATCTGGAACCCGTGTACGCGCCCGCCATTTTTCATAATATGCGCCGCGGGCATTTCCGAATGCACGACGCCGCGGCCGGCCGTCATCCACTGGACGTCACCCGGCTTCAGTATGCCGCTATGTCCGCCCGAGTCACGATGCTCAAACTCACCCTCGAGCATATAGGTCACGGTCTCGAAGCCGCGGTGCGGATGATCCGGCGCACCGACCGCCTCCCCGGGCCTGTAATCCACGGGACCCATCTCGTCAATCATAAGTATCGGGTCGACCATGTGTACGCCGCCCGCAGCGGGCAATGGACGCCGGACCTTGAAACCGCCGCCTTCAAGCAGCGTTTGTGCCGTACTGATTTGCCTTATCTTCCTTAACACTGAATACCTCCGGCTATCGATGCCCGCAAGCCATCCTGGGGATGATTCCAGGTGGAGTAGTGAATGTGACCATCGATATTGATCGAAAACAATGCCTGTTCATTTTATTCACAGTCGTCGCCCTTGATCTGAAATGACGTTCCCTGCTGGCAAAGCAATCCTGAAATAACCGGCTCCAGGGTTTGATAGTGCCACGCCCTGTTCGCAATAACGGGATCGTTAGAATATATATCAGGATTTCCTAACTCCCCTGCCGGTTATCGGCCTGCGCCTCGAGGCCCTCCCAGCGTGCATACCCCTGTTCCAGTTCGAGAGCGATCGATTCGAGACGTGCGAGTGTTACAGAAATTTCTTCGGCCGGCTGCTGATAGAAGGCACTGTCACTGACCGCCTCCTGCAACAATGCCTGCTCGGCTTCAAGTGCCTCGATCCTTACAGGCAGCGCCTCCAGCTCGCGCTGGGCCTTGTAGCTCAGCTTTACCGGCTTCGACACCGTTGCCTTCGCAGCAGGCGCCTGCTTGATGAGCGCGTCCTGCCGGGCAGTTTTCACTGCAGCCTTTTTCTGCCGCAACCAGTCAGTGTAGCCACCGACATATTCCGCAACCCTGCCATCGCCCTCAAATACCAGTGAACGGGTCACCACGTTGTCGAGAAAGGCGCGGTCATGGCTCACCAGTATCAGGGTGCCCTGGTAATCCATTAACAGTTCTTCCAGCAGTTCCAGCGTCTCCACGTCGAGATCATTGGTCGGCTCGTCCAGCACCAGCAGGTTCGCCGGTTTTGTAAACAAGCGCGCCAGCAGCAGTCGATTGCGCTCCCCGCCGGAGAGTGAACTGACCGGTGACTGCAGGCGCTCCGAAGGAAACAGGAAGTCGCGCAGGTAACCGGCCACGTGTATATCACGGCCATTGACCATGACGCGCTGGCTGCCTTCGGCAACGTTATCCATCACCGACTTGCGCGGATCAAGCTGTTCCCGCTGCTGGTCGAAGTAGGCAACCTGCTGGCGGGTGCCGCGCTGCACCTGCCCGCTGTCAGGTTCGAGTTCGCCCAGCAGCACCCTGATCAGGGTGGACTTGCCTGCACCATTGGGACCGATAATGCCCACCCGGTCGCCACGCAGAATCGTGCTCGAAAAATCCCGGATTACGGCATTTTCGCCAAAGCTGACATTGACGTGTTTCGCTGCAAACACCAGCTTGCCCGAGTAGACACCCTTGTCGAGCTGCAAATTGACCTTTCCGGAGCGCTTGCGTCGCTGCTGATACTGCTCACGCAGCGCCTCGAGCGCCCTCACCCGGCCTTCATTGCGGGTGCGCCGCGCCTTGATGCCCTGGCGTATCCACGCCTCCTCCTGCGAGAGTTTCTTGTCAAACAGTGCATTGTGACGCGCCTCGACTTCGAGTTGCTCGGCCTTCCGGCGCAGGTAGTCATCATAGTTCCCCGGCCAGGAGCTCAGCTTGCCGCGATCCAGCTCGATGACGCGCGTTGCAAGTCGCCGCACAAACGCACGGTCATGACTGACAAACAGCAGTGCCCCGGAAAATTCCATCATGAATTCTTCCAGCCAGGTAATCGCCTCGATATCGAGATGATTGGTGGGCTCATCCAGCAACAGTACATCCGGTTCACAGACCAGCGCGCGTGCCAGCATCACCCGCCGGCGCCAGCCCCCGGAGAGGGATTCGAAATCCGCATCGCCATCCAGCTGCAGGCGTGATAACACACTTTCAACGCGCTGCTCGAGCTGCCAGCCGCCGTGGACTTCCAGCTCATGCTGCAGTTCAGACAGGCGCTGCAGCAACCCGGGGCTGTCCGACTGTTCCAGAGCATGCGTGGCGTGATGATACTCCGTGATCAGTGTACCCAGCTCCTGCAGCCCGGCGGCGACCACGTCAAAGACGATGCCACTGACCTCCAGCTCGACTTCCTGCGTCAGGGAAGCAACCCGCATCCCCGGACGCAGCCAGCACTCACCGTCATCGGGCACCACCTCACCGCCGATCACGCGCAGCAGCGAAGACTTGCCTTCACCGTTGCGGCCAATCAGGCAGACACGCTCGCCCCTGAACACCTCCAGCTCAACCTTGTCCAGCAGCGGTCGGTGCCCGAAGGCCAGGGACACCCCGTTTAGTCGCAGTATTGGCATGCTATTCAGTTACCTGCAGGCATAGATAAGCGGCCCTGCCCGGGGCCGTGAATGCGAAAGCGGCGTTTACATCTCGCCGCAGCGACCATATTCTAGCAGCATGGGCTATCAATGTTTTTCACAACGCCTGTTGAACCCGTTTCGTGGTATTACCAATACCATATGCTGCCAATCGGCCGAGGCCGTTACCGCCGCACTCGGCATCGACCGCACCCGCACAATCGCAGTCGCCGACTAGCTTGCAATGTACGTAAACTCGCTCACCGCGGACAAGTCGTCGGCGCAGCTGTTCGAGCGCCGGCCTGATGGCCAGGGCAGCGCGCGGGCCGGCGTGCGCATCACACCCGGTCTTGAAAACCGCGGGCTGATGCTGAGAAGCGGGCAGCACGACAGCGCGCACAGCGCGCTCATCAGTGATTTTTTCTGCTGGCAGGCACTGTGGTTACTGCTGCGCAACCTTGGCCTTGAAAAACGCCGCAAGCACGAACAGCATGCCCGTGTGCAACCACTCAAGTTAGCGCGGCACTACCCGCTCTAGCCGGAAATTGCAGACCAGCAGACAATCGACGCCGTACGTGTAGAGGCACGCTTGCGCCATACCCTGCAGGAAAAGACAGTGGAAGCCGCCTCATTGTCGACCTTTTACCTCGAGTTATCTCCCAAGGTGGCCGACTGACAGGCACAGGCATATCAGACCCGAACAGGCTATCGCGGAACTGCCTGCAGACCGGGCATGTGAAGTGCAAATTCCTGGCAGGCTGATCAGGTTTCAGAGTTGCGCGCACACTCGATACACAGCGTTGCCGCAGGATCAAATGTCAGCCTTTGCGCTGCGATCGGTTCTCCACAGCGCAGGCAATCACCATATTCTCCCCGGTCCAGTCGCCGCAGCGCAGCCGCCACTTTCTGCAGCGTCAGGCTGCGCCGGCGGCCACTCTCCTTCGACATCGCCTGTCCCTGCAGGGCATCCATCCTGGAAAGACGCCCGACACTGGTTTGATCGAGCTCAACCGTTTTCCCGGCCTCCATGCCGGCTTCCTGCTGGCCGGTCAACTCCGCCTGCAGCGCCAGTAAACGCGACCTTATCAGGCCTGTTTCAGTCTCCCTGAATGCCATGGATGGTTACCCCGTAAGCCATTATCGATTACCCCTGTGTCAATCATCTGCGGGCAAACACAAAGCAATACTATACCCCCGGCTAAAGCAGGTCCCCGGGCCTGGCGTTGCCCGGCTGTCCGCAGCGGTTGAGTTCATGGCTGGAATTGCAGCATCCCCGGGCACAAACTGCGCCACCTTGCCTGTCGCTTCTGTATAATGCAGCACCCTTCATCAGCCTTCCGCCCTTGCGGTGCAGAATTCCATCATGATCAGTAAGTTAAGAAATATCGCCATCATCGCCCACGTCGACCATGGCAAGACCACGCTCGTCGATCAACTGTTGAGCCAGTCAGGCACCCTGGGCGAGCGTGCCGCCGTGCCGGACCGGGTCATGGATTCGAATGACCTGGAAAAGGAACGCGGCATTACCATCCTCTCTAAGAACACGGCAATTCGCTGGAATGACTACCGCATCAATATTGTCGACACGCCCGGGCATGCCGATTTCGGCGGTGAAGTGGAACGCGTGCTATCGATGGTTGATTCCGTGCTGTTGCTGGTCGATGCCGTCGAGGGCCCGATGCCGCAAACACGCTTCGTCACCCAGAAGGCATTCGACCTCGGCCTGAAGCCGATCGTTGTCATCAACAAGATAGATCGCCCGGGTTCGCGACCCGACTGGGTGCTCGACCAGACCTTTGAGCTGTTTGACCGTCTCGGTGCCACCGATGAACAGCTCGACTTCCCGGTGATCTACGCCTCGGCCTTGCAGGGCTATGCCGGCAACGAGGCAGACCAGCTGAGTAAAGATATGACGCCGCTGTTCAAGGCCATTGTCGAACATGTCTCCCCGCCCAAAGTAGATCCTGATTCACCTTTCCAGCTGCAGGTGATCTCGCTCGACTACAGCAGCTATGTCGGCGTAATCGGTGTCGGCCGTATTTCACGTGGCAAACTGAGAACCAACATGCCAGTCACACTGGTGGATCGCAACGGCAAGCAGCGTAATGCCCGGGTCGGACAGGTATTCGGCTTCCACGGGCTGGAACGCATCGAGGTGGCGGAAGCACAGGCTGGTGACATCATCGCCTTCACCGGCATCGATAAACTCAATATCTCGGATACGCTCTGCGACCCGGCCAATGTCGATGCCCTGCCACCACTGACCATCGATGAACCTACCATCAGTATGACCTTCCAGGTCAACAATTCCCCGTTTGCCGGCAAGGATGGTAAATACGTAACCTCGAGAAACATCAGCGAACGGCTCGAGCGCGAGTTGATTCACAACGTCGCCCTGCAGGTTGAAAACACCGGGGATCCCGACAAGTTCAGGGTCTCCGGACGCGGCGAACTGCACCTTGCCATCCTCATCGAGACCATGCGCCGCGAGGGTTTCGAGCTCGGCGTTTCCCGGCCCGAGGTCATCATCCGCGAGATTGATGGTGAAAGGCAGGAACCCTATGAACAGGTGACCGTCGATATCGAGGATAAACACCAGGGAACGATCATGGAGAAACTCGGCGAGCGCGGCGGCGAACTCACCGATATGCTGCCGGATGGACAGGGACGGGTGAGGCTGGACTACATCATGCCATCGCGCGGTCTGATCGGTTTCCGCACCGAGTTCCTTACCGGCACCCAGGGCTCCGGATTAATCTACAGCGTATTTTCACATTACGGCCCGATAAAGACAGGTAACTACGGGCAACGCATCAACGGCGTACTTATCGCAAACAGCACCGGCAAGGCACTGGGATATGCCCTGTTTAACCTGCAGGAACGCGGGCGGCTGTTCATCGGTCACGGTGAAGAAGTATACCAGGGCGGAATCATCGGCATCCATGTGCGCAACAACGACCTTGTTGTAAACCCGTTAAAAGGCAAGCAGCTCAACAATATTCGTGCTGCCGGGACTGATGAGAATATTGTGCTCTCTCCGCCGATTCGCATGAGTCTCGAGCAGGCACTGGAATTTATTGACGATGATGAACTGGTAGAGGTCACCCCGCACCATATACGTCTGCGCAAGAAACACCTGCTTGAACATGAACGCAAGCGCGCCTCGCGTGCGACCGCCTGACTAACGCGCCGTACCACATGCCCTGCCAGCGACCGCGGGGCCGGCTAAAGACCGGCAATGGCCCCGCCAACAGGTAAACCGCACCCGGGCACGGTACTTTTTACCACTTTCGTCTCGCACGACCCTGATCCTTGCCCCTCTAAACCCTATATATAGTATGGATTTAATTACT
>JBATIF010000098.1:0-4151 GCA_049667605.1 Gammaproteobacteria bacterium | reverse complement strand
AAATTCATTGGCAACCGTATAGTGCCACGGCAGTACTGCCCATCAGAAGAACCCCCAAATGAACAATATCACGCCACTCAAAACCACAGCGAGAACATTTTTATTCATAACATCCTCCTTTAGCCTGGTCCCCGATCATGGAGCAAACCCGCCTGCAACGGCCTGCGAAATTTCGCTCAGTGATGATGGCCCTGCTGGACGCGGTTTGAAAATCCCGGAAACCGTTGCCCGGCATATGCGGCATGGCAAAGGGCGCAACTTTCCATCAGGCGGGAATAGTGGAAGGCTACAAGCTCGGGATCATGCGCCGCGGCCGCCGCCCCAAGCCTGCCCGCCCGGCGGTGAAACTCCGCATCGAGCTGCTTGAAATGCCCGGGCAGCGCCTGCTGCAGTTCCCTTGCCTGGGACGCGGTCAGCTTCTGCTCCATAATGTAACTGGCCTGAATCTTCTCAGCGGTTTCCTCGATTGACTTCCAGTCCCCGTAGGCCAGAGACAAGGCCACGCCCTGCACACCTGCGGCAATTGCACGCATTTCCTCAACCAGCAGATTCAGCAAATCAGGTGACAATACAATACCCCGGGACGGGTCATGAGATTCTGCCGCGCGGGTATACACAGGGACCGCCAGCAGGCTTCCGATAACAATGACTGCTGCGAGTAATTTTTCAAACATGCAATCCACCCATGGACATTTAATCGAGAAACATTGCAATTGACGCCGGCCATGCGCACATTAAACACAACCGGGCGCAAGTTTTGTCAACTGCCTGCCCATTATAATGTTCTTTCTGCAAGTAGCTCCTGTAATTCTCGAGGCAGTAATCGCCTGATATTACGGGTAATTGCCTGCTCATTTCTTTGCCAGATAATTCCGAGGTAAACAATTGCCAGGCCTATCAGCGTTAATGCAACCGGGAACAGCCAGCTGTCCCTGAATATAGTTGAAGCCAGGTGCTCAAAATACACAGCGCAACCGAGCACGCCGAAGACGACAAATACCCGCCTCACAAGCACCGCACCGATACTTATCAGACCCAGGTTTATGCAGAAATAAAAAAATTTCGAGATTTCGCTGTCCGAATGCTGCAGCGACAGGCCACCCCAGAAGGCCATTACGCCGAATATATACAACCAGAAGGCGTAATCTGCCGATCTTCTGGAACGGATATCCACCCAGAATGCAATCAGCATGGTCAGCAAGCCGAACCACATGGAAACGAAGGCACGGAATTCGTAATCGGCCTCGCCGCCGGTCAACATCGCCGCCATGTCCATGGACATGTACCACAGGGTGACAGCAACCGGCATTAACAGGAAAGGATAGCGGTAAATCCACACCATGATCGAACCCGCTATCAAGGTCCCGACCTCCAGGAAAATCCAGTGCCATTTGATATATCTATGATACTCATGATACGTGGTTTGATCTGGCCACCAGCCCATACCCTGCTGCAATCCGTAAATGGCCAGAGGGGTTATTGTGACAACAAAGGTTGCACATATACCAGCCGGAATGGCATGCCCCGCGCCCTGGAACCTGGCGGTAAGAAACAGCCCGGCAAGCGCGTAGCCAAGCGAGATCGACAAAATTCCCCAGCCACCAAACTTCTCCCAGCCCAGGTTCATGAACAGCGTCATCGCAGCTATTGCGACCAGGCCGCCAAAGTAATAGAGAATGTTCGTGAAATTGAAGACGGGGCCCGAGTCAGGCTGCTTTTCCAGGTAGTCAAACAGGGCCTCTGCCTGAGCAAGCGAAAGTATCCCTTTTTCAGCCGCTTTGGTCAGCCTGTTCCTTGATACCTTCACAACTTCACTCCGCTGAATTTATGCGCCTTGCCAGCCGTCAGCAGCATAGCTAGCGGGCAACAAGACATGTTCGCGGGATTTTTTCATTTACCAGCAGATCCCTGAGAAGATGAATTCGACCATCAACAAAGAAAGAGTGTATTTCATTCTCGATATCTTCTATTTCCCTGACCGCAAGACCTCTTAACCTGGTTACTAACGTCTCGTCTCAATCGCGCGGCGAAGCCGCGTCGACCTGGAGCGGTTTGTTAGAGCCTGTTGGCAGTAATTTCATATTCTATTTCTTCCACTGGGTTGCCGTGCTTGTAAAAGCCACACCGATTCAAGCCAGTTTTCATAAATTTCAACTTTTCTATTACTCTCTTGCTTTGAGTATTCCAGGTGGCGTGGGCAGTCACAATTTTCGATACGTTCAGGGCATTGAAGCCAAACTCTATAACAGCTTTTGATGCTTCTACTGCATACCCATTACCCCAATACTCAGGAATTACCCAAAAACCTATGTTCCATATTTTATTTTCGTTATCCAGTTGACGGAATCCTACTCTACCGATCGTTATGCCATCTGAAACTCTGATAACTGTAAAAGTATAAGACGTGCCGTTACACCAATTAGCGATGTTTCTGTTTGCGATCTCTACTAGCTCATTTTTGGTTTCAGGTGGGTCCCAAGCCATTCCATCTGTGAAGCCCTCATGCCTTGATGCTTCCCAGACCAAGTCTATATCCTCATGGCTGGCGGAGCGAAGAATCAGCCTCTCGGTTTCCAATTTGTGACTCAATGGAATTCTAGTCATGCTCGCTGGCGCTCTATCGTTTGAGTTGACCGGCGAGTGCAGGCTGGCGCAGACCTTGCTTTGCAAGGGCTGTGATAGATAAACGACTCCGGTCGAACGACTTGTTATGTGTTTTTAAATGCTTTTAGTAAAAAGGGCTCTGCCCCCCTCTTTAGTCACTGACTCATTTATTTCTTTAAATTATCTCCAAAAATATCATCAGGTATCAAGGTATAGAAATAGGGAACATAGGTTAAAACTGTACCTTGATATATACCGAGATTTCTCCATGTATCAGTAAGTTCGGCTGAAAGAGATTCGTTGTATGGGTCTTGTTTTAGAGCTTCTAATATCGATATTAAAGGTTTTAAACTGTCTTCCTTTGCGTATGTATTTAACATCTGAATTGCGTCATTAATATTTTCGACATTCATATTATCTGTAATATTACTCATATTTATATTATCCTTTTTTATCGAACATAAAGGGGAGCAACTCCCTTTTATTTTTACTTTCCATCTATTACACATAACGTCGCCAATATCTGGAATATTGCGAAGCGTAGCGCAGCAAAATATCCATGTGATTTTAACGAACTCATACCCAAGCGTGACTCCGCAATTTCTGCTGCATAGTCAAGTTTATCATTTGCCATGTTTGTCAATATTTAATTTATGGCTACTAAATGATCACGCATATTTGACATCATGTGCTGTTGCATCATTTCTGGCAGCTCAACCAATTGCCTTGAATCATCATCGGCGATTGATATGCTGTTAGTAAATAATATCAGTATAGGTGTAATGATATGCAGTACTTTTCTCATTATTCAGTTTTCTCTTTTATGCATAACGTTAAAGTTGTGGGGCTGCGCAGTGAAGTGGAGCGTCCCACACGAACGACTTGTTATAACCCGTCTTTAATGAACCTGATTGTATATGAGTTATCCGCATTTTTGCCGGCCACTAGGTTTGTTACTTGCGCCACAATAGTATCAATCCGTTCTCGATCACTATCCTCCAGGATTAAATCGAGAGCAGGGTCACCCATTATATGTGCCTCGAGATATACCGGACACCAGGCTGGATAACACTCTGCGTTTTGACCACCCTGAATTAAGGCCGGGTTACGCTTCGTTGGCGCGCCGCAGACGGGCCTCGACCCTAGCGTTGTTTAACCGGCCGTTGTCGACCACTTCGGGATACAGGGGATAAAATTTTTCTATATCGAAAACGTAATCGCATGCGGCCTGCTCCAGGCGTTGCCTCACCGTGAGGGGCAGGCCATCCATCATCAACAGCCGTGGTGCGAGCCGCTGCAGATAGAGATCGCAAAGCCGCTGACATTCCGGGTCCTCCCACTCATCTCTGATAAGACAGGGCGGAAAGTCGTCCGCCGTCGTCTTAAGTCGTTCGAACCATGCCGCCCGCGGCTTGCTGCCTGCTCGGTTTTCGACTAACTGCTGCAGGCGGTAGTTGACCGGCGGCTGGTAGGCAGCCTGCGCCTCTGAGTCCGGATCCGGCACCGCGAGTTGCGCCGCCGGAATGGGAAGCCACTCAGGTGGTGGC
>JBATIF010000097.1:0-2457 GCA_049667605.1 Gammaproteobacteria bacterium | reverse complement strand
CCTGGTCAGCCCGAAGTGCCTCGGTAAATGACGGCCATGGGCATACTTGCAGGAATCCTGATTGCATTATTTGCAACGTCGGCGTTGATCTATGTACTGGGCATGCACGCTCACCATGTTGGCCTCGTAGACAGTCCCGAACACCGCAAGATTCATGAAGCGGATATTCCGACCATCGGGGGTATCGCGATCTTCGCCGGCTTCATGCTGGCACTGTTGACTTTACCGGTTACGAATCCCTTCCTAATCGGTTTTGTTTTACCTGCGCTGCTGCTAGTGGGTGTCGGTGTCCTCGATGACGTCGTCCCCATCTCTCACAAGCTGCGCCTCATCCTGCAGCTCATGGCCGGCCTGTTGATGACCGTTGCCGGCGGCGTGGTACTCGATCAGCTGGGCGCGCTGCTGCTGCCAGGCACAGTGATCACCCTGGGCGTGCTTGCAATTCCATTTACGCTCGTATGCCTGCTGACCATGATCAATGCCGTCAATATGACCGACGGTATTGACGGGCTGGCTGGCCTGCTGACACTGGTTGCGGTGCTCGGTTTGGGGACGGTCGCGTATGTCGGTGGCCAGTTTCCCATCCTCGAGAAGCTGTCATTTCTTGGCGTTAGCCTGATCGTGTTCCTGGCGTTCAATGCGCGATTCATGTGGCGCAAGCGTGCCGTCATTTTCCTGGGGGATAGCGGCAGCACCTTCCTCGGTTTTGCCTTGATCTGGTTTGCAGTGACCTTGTCGCAAGGTGAACAGGCAGTGATGACGCCGGTTACGGTACTCTGGTTTATTGCAGTGCCCCTTTTTGACATGCTCATGGTGTTTACCCGGCGCGTCATTAAAAAGCAGTCTCCGTTTGCGGCTGATCGGGAACACTTGCACCACCTGTTCTTGGCGGCAGGATATTCTGTAGGACAAACCGTGGTGATTCTTACCGCAGTGGCATTGATGCTGGTGGGTGCTGGTATTGCCGGTCTCTACTACGATGTGCCTGAAAATATCATGTTTATATTATTTCTCGGCTTGTTTGCCGGCTGTGCTTACCTGGTGTCGCGCAGCTGGACGAGCAGACGATTCATGGGACGTACAATATGCCGCAGAACGTGGCTGAAGTGTTCGTTGGCGCAGGACAGGAGGCGTCATTCTTCTATCACAGACCAGGAATCGTACCAGGGTGCCGACCGCCGTAGCGGTGAAGACCGGCGTAAACAAAAACGTCCGGACTTTGATTGATTGCACCGAGACAGGTTCTACTAAAAAGTGGTCTAAAAAGGGGTCGGATACCTTTTCTGAAATAAAACAGAAAAGGTATCCGACCCCTTTTTGCTTACAGAACGCTAGTAACGTGATCGTCGCTGTTGCCTGTCGCTGCTGCGGTCAGGCCGCTCGGGTGCCTTGCTGGCCCGCGTCCCAAAGCGGTAGCTTAGCTGCGCGCCGATGGCATTTTCCGTATAGGCAAACAGTTTGACGTCAGAATCCGCCTTGGTATAGGAATACCCGATCGAAGCCGTGGCCTGTTTTCCAAGCTCGCGATCCAGCTGCAGCCCGGCCGTGGTGTATGTTTCATTGTCATCATCCTTGTCCCAATGCAAATCCAGGGTGAATGTGGTGCGTGGCGTAAAGGCCCACTCCCAGGTGGCGTCGATTCCGCCAATACTGTCATCCTGGGCGGAATTCTCGAAGACACGCTTCTCGTAAAAAGGCGAGATGGTGATCGTGGTCCTCGCTTTCTTGTATTCCACAGATGCCTCGGCAGATTTACTGAGGAACGCATCACCCGTCACGCCAAGGTTACTATTGGAGTACACGCCGGGGTCGTCTATGAGGCGACTGACCGATTCGAGTGCCGAGGTCGCCTCGCCGCCAAGTTCCTCCCTGTAGGTCAATGCGGAGGTGAGATAGCGTCCCCGTTGCTGCCAGTTCACAAGGTAGGTGTTGCCGAAAAAACGGCGGCCGGCAAGGGCCTCGAGTTCGTTCCTCGAGTTGGGTTGCCAGCGGAAACCAACCGCCCACACCGAGCCCCTGGGAACGGTCGTGTACTGCTTGTCCCCATAGCCGTTGTCTTCATAGCCAACCAGGGCAAGCGGGCTAAGGCCTGGAATAATCTCGTAGCCGAGCAGCAGACTGGCACTCCTGAACCTCTGGTCATCAAAGTCATCATCCTCATAAATGAGGTTCTCCTCCCGGAGCCTGATCTTCCAGGACAGGCGCCGCGCCCCTGCAAGGCTGTTGATCGTCAGTGATGCCGCATCGAGAATGCTCTCCTCAGTGTTAAGGTTTAGCACGTTATTGTCGTCGTCGTATTTCACAAAACCGCGTTCGTAGTCGAGCAATGCCTCGGCATAGGAGCCGATGGGCTGATACCAGTCGGGCCGGATACGCGCGGTGAGCCGATCGGTGCGGTTTCTTGTAATGGAAGTGTTGTTATTCACGCGAACCCCGCCGCTAGTCGCGGTTCGCTGT
>JBATIF010000096.1:0-13757 GCA_049667605.1 Gammaproteobacteria bacterium | reverse complement strand
ACCTCTCCGCCACCCCAAGGCGCCCGGCCTGTCCCTCACGGGCGTCCGGTTGGTCATCCTTCACCACGCCAAGGGGCTTCCCGTGTTGCGTGCGTTTCCCTTGTGTACATGCTGTCGCCACTACCCCGGCACAGTGACTGAGGGCACTGCTTTGCTCATTCCCCCCCGTCATATCAGCCTTCCCCGCATGGGTGGGCGGGTCGGCCTGTGCAACGTCCTTTTCGAGGATTGCTCAGCGTTCACTCACGTTACGGCCTGCACACTCACTGGATCATCTAAAATGATCTTTTACATCAGAGGCTTCAGCCACTTCGTTACCTCCATGACTGCTCCGATTGCTTCCGGCTGGAGCAAAATTGCCGGGTGGGACTCTCACCCACTGGAAAACGCCGCCTTCGCACGGCGCACACCCATATACAGAAATTCGTAGAGATGGAAATGTGCTGTGTTCACCTGTCCTGGGCTGAATGCTCATGCACCGTGTTTAACCTTGCACATGAGACATTAGGTCGACGGGACCTTGTTAAAACATGTAATTGACATGTATGCCAACGTGATTGCCATCAACATCAATACCGGGCGTGCCGACCTTGTTTACCTTATCGACTTCATAATCAATCCATAGGTAACGTACGCCCAAGACTACGCCATCGTTTTCCCAGCCCGAGAAACTGTAATCATATTCAACCAGCCAGCCCAGTGCGTCATCGAATTCCACTTTGGGCCCGCCGATTTCCTTCAGATCCAGCTCAGGCGAAAGATGATAGCTTAATCCCGCACCTATTCGATGATTGCTGAAGTTATAGAAAGGAATCAATTCCAGTGGATAACGATCGAATGTAATATCATCGTTATAATCACCGACTGCATCGGTATGATAGCCGATACTTGTCTGCAGGCTCCATGAGGGTTGCGGCAAATAAAAGACAATACCCGCGGCAATTGTTATGAGTTCGCCGCCACGAAGGTCCTCATCGTGGCTATCGTCATCGTAATAAAGTTTCACCTCTGCCAGCTCATCTCCGCCATGAGTCAAGCCAAAGCCGGCAAACCATTTTAGTCGTGAATCATTTTTCGGTGCGCTCGACGCTGCAACGGCAGTTGTCATGCCATACAGGAAGATAGCTACTACGATCAATTTCATGTTTGACATTATTGCGCCCTCGCAAATTCGGACAGATATTTACTTGTCAGTTTCAGCAAGGCTACCAAATCAGGAGCCACGCGGTATTGACCAGCGTCTACCCATTAAAGTGTTGCGTCGACCAGTTGAACTCGCCGCCGAGAGCGGAAGTTCCTGATGGTAGTTGACTGACTTTCCTGCTAAACGGCAACTTATTCTCTCTCATTGCAGAGACATAATCGCCTCACACATAGACCGCGCCGCCGCTTCAAACCTACGCCACACTTATTCATCACCATAACGATATGCAGCAGCGAATTGTGGGTCAAGTTTTAAAGCTTCGTTGCCAAATTTCGGATCAAGTTTAAAAACTTCGTTGGCTAACGAGTTGGCTTTCTCAAAGAACTCCTCTGACTTCACTTTATCAGTTGTTATATTATTATCACCTTGAGCCATATATGCCTTTGCTGCATCGACCAGCAGTCGTGGTTTGTCGCTATCATTATCATCAATTAGCGATAAAGCTTTATCGAAATGGGGTGCCGCTTCTGCAGCCTTACCCTGTGTGTTTAATAGCACACCGAACCCCCAATAAGGCACATAATAATCAGGGTCTAATAACCATGACTGGTTAAACCGCCGCATTGAAGTAGCCCGATCACCCTGTTTAAGATAATACCAACCTCCATCAGCATATTTCTCACTTGCATTTTCACGCGAACCGGCGCTAACAGACTCATCTTTAATAAAAACCTCATCAGCTTTCTTCTGATACTCGGTTTTTTCAATATTTGGGTACCCATACATAGGAATCAGGTTTATTGGAGTATTATCGGCGTCGGTTATTGAGCGGTAGGGAGAAGCGCACGCGGACAGCATTATTGCAACCAAGATTACGTTTAGAATGTTTTTAAATATCATGATTTATCCTCCATGTTATGAGGCTGACACCTTATTTTTTGATTATTAAGGCGAGTCTATTTAATAAAATTACTCCTGTCTGGATAAAGATGTTTTGATATGAATCAGCCATTGACAGAATAATCAGCCTTTTCTGGTTGGCGGCTGGCATCGATGTCGGTATCGACACCGGTTGGTTCATTTAATACTTCCGTGGTCGATTGTAATGGAGCATCGGAACCGGCCTGCTCGGTCTGATTGTGGTAGTCCGAGGCAAGAAATCGGCTTAACGAATCAAGGCAAGTTTACGGCAGCATTCGGGTCGCCGTTTAATTAGCATGAACGGCAATTTTTCTACAAAGCGGACGTTCAGACAGGTAACCGGGAAAGGCAAGTTCTGGCCGAACCCGGTAGTACAGTAATCAGTGCCAGAGCCGTGACAGGCGTCTACTGAACGACTGCTTTACCCCCGAACTCGGAAGTTCCGGGGAAAATGGCGTTAATTCAGCCTATACTCAAATCCCGTGATTACCGTGCCCCCGACGATACCTGGCCTAGCTACCCTACCCGTCCTGCCAATCAGTGAGGTACTGCCGAAACTGCAACAATCATTGGTTCAACATCATGAACTAGTGCTCGAGGCTCCACCCGGCGCTGGTAAAACCACCCTGGTACCACTGGCACTTTTATCTGAATCCTGGCTGACCGGCCAACGCATTATTATGCTGGAGCCTCGACGCATGGCAGCCCGCGCTGCCGCCCAACGAATGGCATCACTTTTAAATGAAGAAACAGGCCAGACTGTCGGCTATCGTATTCGGCAAGAAAGCCGCATTAGCTCGCACACCCGTATCGAGGTCATCACCGAAGGTATCCTCACACGTATGCTGGTAGATGATCCTTCACTGGAAGGGGTCGCGCTGTTAATTTTTGATGAGTTCCACGAGCGCAGCATGGACGCCGATTTTGGCCTCGCCCTTGCCCTGCAAAGCCGGGAGTTATTTCACGACGCCAGTAAGCCTTTGCGACTGCTGGTGATGTCGGCCACCCTGGATGGTGCTGCCGTCGCCAGCTTATTGGGCGATGCCCCGCTTATCCGCAGTGCCGGTAAAATATTCCCGGTCACCGTGCACTATGGCCATGCCAAACGCCTGGATGACAACATTGTCGAGCGTGTGCTCAACGCACTCCCGGGAATTATCCGTAAGCACAACGGTAGCCTGCTGGTGTTCCTGCCCGGCCAGGGTGAAATCAATAAAGTCATGCAACATCTTGGCGGTCGACTGTCTGCAGGGGAATTACACGAGATTGATATCCATCCTCTATATGGCGCCCTGCCGCTACGGGAGCAACAACGCGCCATTGAACCAATGACTGCTAAACGAAAAGTTGTACTGGCTACCGATATCGCCGAAACCAGCCTAACCATTGAGGGTATTACTGTCGTGGTTGATGCAGGCCTCTGCCGTGTACCGCGCTTTGATCCCGCCACTGGCATGACTCGCCTGCAGACGCGGCGCATCAGTAAGGACTCAAGTGTCCAGCGTATGGGTCGCGCCGGGCGGTTGGCCGCTGGTCATTGCTACCGACTGTGGAGCGAGCAGCAACAGGATCAATTGGCGCAGCATTCAATGCCGCAAATACTGCAGGCGGATCTCGCGCCACTGGTATTGCAATTAATTGCCTGGGGCGTTGATGACATTACTGAATTGCGCTGGCTGGACCCACCACCATCTGGCCCCATGAGCCAGGCGTTGGACTTGCTGCTGCGACTGGGTGCCCTCAAAAGTGAACACCCAGGCCTGTCGTCGCCTACCCTGGGCAACTGCTCACTCAGCCCCTATGGAGAATTAATGGCCAGGATGCCTGTCCACCCGCGCCTGGCACATATGTTAATTACCGGCGCCGCCCGGCAACAAACCAAATACGCTGCCGCGCTTGCAGCTTTACTGGCAGATCGAAGCCCATTGGCACACGACCATGGCGCCGATCTGTCCGGACAGCTTGCTGTGCTGCTGGGAGAACAAGCCTGTCACAGCCAATACAAAGGCTGGCTTAAACGCACACAGCAGCAGGCAAAAACCTTTGAACGATTAGTGCAAACCAGACAGATTGAACAGCACACAACAGACAATCCGCTAAACCCGGATAACGCAATCGGCTTCCTGTTAGCCTGCGCTTACCCCGACCGCATTGCCCACCGTAAACCAGACCGCCGGAACCACTACCTGCTAAGCAACGGACGTACCGCCACACTCGCTCAAGGCGATGCACTGGGTAATAGTGAGTGGCTGGCAGTGGCCGAGCTTGCCGGCACTATGAACAGGGATGGCAAGGGGAGTAACGACCGGATTTTTTCGGCCTGCGCACTGGATCCTGCACTGTTTGATAATCAACTCAGTGAATTAATCGAAGAAAAAGACACCCTGCACTGGGACGAACAAACCGATCGATTTAATGCTGAACATATCCGCACTATCGGAAAACTGGTTATCCATCGACAGCGTATTGAAAAGATACCGGTGGAGGCCAGGCGTGATGCACTGATTGAACTCCTTAAAAAACGCGGCTTGAACCTACTGCCCTGGAATCGCTCAATCCGCCAATGGCAGTCACGGGTGATGTTATTGAACAAGCTGGGGCTGGAGCAGTGGCCCGATGTCTCGGACCAATACTTGCTGGCAACTATTGAAACCTGGCTGGCTCCCTTCCTGGATTCCATCAGCAAGCTCAGTGACTTCCAGCGACTCGACCTGCAAAGCATACTCTCAGGCTTACTTCCCTGGCCTTTACCAAGGCAGTTAGAGGAACTGGCACCCAAAACAATGACAGTACCTTCGGGCTCCAGCATCAAAATCGACTACACACAATCGCCCCCGGTACTCAGCGTAAAGCTACAGGAAATGTTTGGTTGCCTGGATACTCCCACCATCGCCAACGGCAAGGTCAAACTCATGCTACACCTGCTCTCCCCCGCCCAACGCCCGCTGCAAGTTACCCAGGACCTGGCCGGGTTTTGGCAGGGCAGTTATAGTGAGGTTAAAAAGGAAATGAAGGGGCGCTATCCCAGGCATCCCTGGCCGGACAGACCGGAGCAGGCATTACCGACGAAATATACCAAGCGGCGTTCGTGAGGAATTACTGAAGCCCGATGACGGCATCCGCCGAAACGTCGACTTCGCCCGATTCAGGACATCAAGATTGCGAAGCTCCTGACCCTACTTATGCATGTCGGCTGCGTGCGAAATTCTGCCGCCCCTGACTCCCACTGCATGAACCATGCTGATTGACCCCGGGTGATAGTGGGTAGGCACTTTTGGCAACACCCTACCCGCCTCACTATTATTAACAGGCTCTACGACAAATACGCTCAGACTGAAAAGCAAAACTGTGAGCTAGTGCCCCTCATAATCCCTTGGTGCATCTCGTAGCGGGGCACTCACGGAGCGTCCGACTTCGGAGACTGACCGAGATAGATCTTACGGCGATTACTTTCCGGCGCTCTGCAAGGTCCCATCCGGGTTCAGCACGCACTCCAACGTCACCACATCCACTCCGTTCATTATTTTTACCGTGAGTCGATTCTCAGCGAGTTTCTCGATTCCTTCGTACTGAGTTCCCGGCGGAAGCGAGGCACGGTTGCTCTCAAAGCAATCAAGTCCCAGCTTGGGATCGATATCCGGGGCGGAATGCTGTTGATCACAAGATAAAAGAAGTGCCGTTATGGCGAGATAGAGGATTGCTGTAAGGATTCGCATGCTCGGGTGCTCCCATGATTTTTTGACTGAAGCATAGTGTACTGGATGATGCGGTAAAACCCCTGGCCAGAGACGACAAGGTATTTAAAACCCGGCATTGCATGTTCGCCGTCTAAAACTGCGTGCACGCCGTCATCAATCCCGTTTTCTGAAGAAATGTTACCCATGTCTTCGTGCCCCTCGAACTCGAAGCTATTCAATAAATTGCGCCGATAAAAATCCGCGGCGACATGGACAGGGCCTCGAGAGGCATGCAGCCCACGTGCGCATATGTCACCCGGTTCACTGCACTTGATCAACACAAATATTTTTCCCGAGGGACGATTTTCCCCCTGTATTTCCAGACTTCACCAGCAAATATTCAAACAGCAACTATCATAAACCGCTGTTATTATACGCAGTGAGTCACTACAATGCCGACCGACGCCTGTATACTAAAACTCACATTCGCCTGGATTTTTAATAACTGACACACCGATGGGTAGAGAAAAGACAGCACCAATAAAATCCAGGCCCGACGTGGACATCCTCGAACAACGACTGCGTGTGGCGAACGCAGTCTCCACTATCTCCGCCCGTCTCGGCCAAACCGATGACCTGAATACGCGCCTCGATAACTCACTGGCTGAGATTGGAAAGTTAGTTGGTGCCGACCGCGCCTATGTGTTCCAGTTCAGGGATAACGGTGAATTCATGGACAATACCCATGAATGGTGTGAAGAGGGAGTTACTCCACAAATTGCGCTACTTCAGGGACTCCAGTCCGAAACCTTCGACTGGTTTTTGGAAAAGGTGAGGCAAGGCGAGGCCTTCCAGATCAGCGATGTTAGTGCGCTCCCAGCAAATGCTGAATCGGAGCGGTCAATCCTCGAGGCGCAAAACATCAGGTCACTCCTGATCATGTCTATAGGGCCTATCGGGACTCCGACGGGTTTTGTCGGCTTCGACAATATCCGTGAGGCCGGTGAGTGGCAACCTGAAGATATCGATCTGTTGCAGGTAGCCTCACAGCTTATGGGCGATGCCATGGAGCGACAACGCTCGTATGAGACACTTGAGTTGAACATGCAGTACCAGGCGGCAGCACTTGAAAGCGAGAAGCGCTACCGGTGTTTGATGGAATCCCTTCCCGCCATCATTTATCGCTACTCCAGGCACAAGGGAGCTAGATACTGGTCACCACAGGTGAAAAGTATCCTCGGCTTCTCGCAGTCTGAACTGGTCGAAAACCCATTCCTTTGGCATGACTCGATTCACCCGGACGACCTGCCGATGGTCGATGAAGCCATTACGGCATTCCAGACCGGCAAACGAATTGACATGAGCTACCGCATCCGGGATGCCGATGGTAGTTGGCGCTGGCTCCACGACCGCTCGATTGGACAGTTGGACGTGGACGGGAGTGCTGTAATTGAAGGTGTCGCCTTTGATATCACGGCTCAAAAAAATGCAGAGACGGCGCTGCGAGAAAGTGAACAGCGTTATCGCGGGGTTGTGGAAGACACACCAGTACTGATTTGCCGTTTTCTACCAGATGGCGAGATTATCTTTGTGAACGAAGCCTACTGCTGTTATTTCGAAAAAACCGCAGAGGAGTTGGTAGGCTATAACTTCCTGACATTGATTCCCGAAGAAGATCGGGAAATCGTCATGCGTAATATCAATGAACTGACTGTAGATTCGCCAACTCATTCACACGATCATCGCGTTGTTTCACCGCAAGGCATGACCCGCTGGATGCACTGGACGAACAGGGCACTGTTCGACAAGCAAGGCAAGCCAATGGCCTATCAGGCTATAGGCGATGACATCACCGAACGCAAGCGGACAGAGGAACTTATTGAGTATCAAGCCAACTTTGACGCCTTGACTGACTTGCCCAATCGACGATTGTTTCTGGACCGGCTGATCCAGTCATTAGCCCGTTGCAGACGCCATGGGCATAAAGGCGCTTTGCTGTTTTTGGATCTCGACCAGTTCAAGCATATAAACGACTCTCTGGGTCACTCGGTGGGAGACGCATTACTGCAGGAAGTATCCAGTCGTCTGAAAAAGAAGCTAAGGGAGGAAGACACGGCGGCACGAATTGGCGGGGATGAATTTGTAGTGTTGATTCCCGAACTGAACGATAACTCCGGAAAGGCGATTCAACAGGCACAGACAGTTGCAGAAAAGATTCAAACCGAGCTGTCTGCCATCTACAACATCCGTAACCACGAACTACAAATGACCGTCAGTATCGGCATCACGATGTTCCCCGTGGAAGACGAAAGCGCCGACGACATCGTAAGGCAAGCAGATACGGCTATGTACCGGGCCAAAGAAGCAGGAAGGAACACCACACGCTTCTTCCTCCCCGACATGCAGCTTGCGGCGGAACAGCGTTTAAGAGTCCAGAACGACCTGCGGCAAGCACTTCTACGTAGTGAATTTCAACTTCATTTTCAGCCTCAGGTCGACGCTTCAGGTAACATAATTGGCGCTGAATCCCTGATTCGCTGGAAGCATCCGGAACGAGGCAATATTGCACCGGTTGATTTTATTCCGGTGGCGGAAGAGACTGGTCAGATCCTGGCTATCGGATATTGGGTATTAAATAGTGCTTTAAGCCGATTAAAGGCCTGGACAGATAATATTGCTGACTCACCAATATGCAACCTTGCCATCAATGTAAGCCCACGACAGTTCAATGATACGGACTTCGTTTCCCAGATCGAGCGTGCTCTGCGCGAGACCCGTGCTGATCCTGAACGACTGACCCTGGAACTCACCGAAGGTATTTTTATTGAGAATCTGGAAGATACCATCCAGAAGATGGCCGCGTTAAAAAAACACGGGGTGCGATTCTCCATTGACGATTTCGGCACCGGCTTTTCCTCTCTGGCCTATATAAAACGCATGCCACTGGACGAAATCAAGATAGACCGCTCATTTATACGTGATATTACAACTGACACGAGCGACGCCAATCTCGTGGAAATAATTATCAAAATGGCCGAACAGCTCGGTTTGGATGTAATTGCAGAAGGCGTCGAGACTCGGGATCAACTTGATTTTCTGCTAGCAAAAGGTTGCAGACTGTTTCAGGGCTATTACTTCAGCCATCCCCTGTCTGAAGATGATTTTGAGAAGCTTATCCGTGAACCGCACAATAAACTATAATCCCCTTCAACATAGAATGAGGGTCTGGAATTTTTTCTTCCGTGCCATCCCCAGCAGGCCGAAACCGAAGAGCCAGAGGGCAAGATGGCTCAATCGACCTATCGGGCCGCCTCATCCGACATCACCAGGTTCGAGTCCTGGCGGCCCTCCATCTCTCCTGGAAATCATAGCCTTATGGCGCCGGGGCCTGGGGATTACAGTCCCTTGGTCGCCCATAGGAATCCCTTGGTTACAGTCCTAAGTAGGTAAATAATATTTGAGGCCAAAATAGACAAGTCCGGCCAGGGCAAGATTAAACCACCATGGGAGGGTAATCAGGTCATCTAGCAGAGAACTCTTCTTTGGCATGCCATATATCCAGTATTCGAATGATTATGTAGATAGCGGCATTTCTGACTAACATCTGAGCCGACTCTGGACGTGACGACTCAAGGACACGAGCAGGCCGTCTTATCCGAAGTCACTAGGTTCGAGTCCAGGCGGGCCCACCACTTCTCATAAAATTCATAGTCTTATGTCATTGAGGCCGGGGGATCGGAATCCCTTGGTCGCCCATAGGAATCCCTCGGTGCATTCCATGGCGGGGAAGCGTCGTAGAGCGTCCGACTTCGGATGCAAACCCGACGCTCGGAGAGCCCATACATCCGGGGATCTATGTTTCTGCTTAAGGCAACTGTCGGCCAACTCCTGTCCTTCCCGGTTACAGATCTGAACGGCAAGTTAATATAAAAGGGGACATTAGCAGCGACGGTCTCAACAGCCGATGTCGCTTGTTTCCCGGTATACCGCGATATTAGGAGAAAATGTGCTCTGACACCTTTTTCTGCTTTTTGAGGTACAGTGCAATCATGGAATTCACCGAAATGATCTCCGTCGCAGGCTATGCCATTGAGGCCGTGGGTGTGCTCGTCGTCATTACGGGTTCGTGCACATCGTCGGTCGTTTTCATTCGTACCTTCAGGAAATTGCCCGAGGGTGCCGCTTACCGGACATACCGGCGTCAACTCGGCCGGTCGATTATCCTCGGCCTTGAATTCCTGATCGCCGGCGACATCATCCGCACCGTCGTCGTCGCCGATACCCTGGAAAATGTTGCCGTGCTCGGGCTGATCATATTGATCCGCTCGTTCCTAAGCGTAACGCTGCACCTCGAGGTGGAAGGCCGGTGGCCATGGCAACCGAACGAGCACGAATCCGGCTAGGGCCGCAGCGCGAGTCCAGGCAGAGGATAAAAATGAATCAATGGGCTCAGACTCACTGCTGTCCCACATACTCCCTCTCCTTCCGGGACGCCTGCAGGGAGAGGGGATGCTCTGTTTGCTTTGTAGTGACTGGTATTCATGTCCGGAGTGTAATTGCAGTCTGTATAAATATTTTCTTTCATGACGTTACAGGTGTTTCAATAAGTAGTTATGGGACAGCACTGAGTCTGACCCCATTAATTATTCCATTGATTATGCGCCACGCAGGACGGTGTGCCGGTTTAGCGGTCCGGGTCCGGTATCGTGACAGACTTTGCGAAATAGTGTTCCGCCGCAGGATGCATCGGTATCGTCAAGCCATCGCGCGCGGTTTTCGGAGACAGCAGCGACACTCGCAGGTTGTCCCTGGCCACAATGGGGACGGAACGGAATAGTCCGTCGAGCAACTGTTCCACACGCTTGTCCGGAAAATCCTGATGCACAATGAGGGTGGCAATCAGACTCAGGGTCGAAACTTCCTGTTCCTGGTTCGGATAGATGAAGGGCGACAGAGTGGCCGCACGGTAGCCCGGGTATTTTTCCTGCATAAGCTGCTGCACGTCCTTGGGTATCGGGAGCAGGCGCGCCTCGCCGGAGGCGAGCAATGACTGCAGCGCGCGCCCCGGAGCTTGCAGGGTGACGAAGAAGGCGTCCAGCCTGCCCTCGCGCATGGCCGCGATGGCAGCATTCAAGCCGGTTTCGCTGATCTCCTCGAAGTCGGGCGGCTTCAATCCTATCGCGTTCAGGATTCGCAGGGCGTCCACCCGACTCCCGGATGAGGGCAGACCCACGTCCACGCGTTTACCCCTGAGCGCCTCGAGGCGATCGGTCCCGGCATGGGCGGCCACGACGATTTGGATGTATTCCGGAAACAGTGCGGCCACGGCACGCAGACTGATGAGGGGGCCACGGTCCCGGAAGATTCCTTTTCCTTCCCGTGCAAGTGCCGTGATATTGCTCTGTGCTATGGCGATGTCGACCCCGCCGGAGTGCACCAGCTGGCAGTTTTCCACGCTTCCCTGGGTCTGATAATTCCTTACTTTCGCTCCCAGGCTGCCGGCATGCCGTTCGAGTGCCTCGATATACAGCGAATAGGCACCGTTGGCAGGTCCGCTCGCGGCGCTGAATACTTGGGCCTGCTGGTCTAGTTTGCGTTCGATCCGACCCACAGCCTGACCCAGCTCCTTGTCGATGATCACCCGTTCGGCGCCGCCATGTCGCACGCTGGAGCGCTCGATCAATTCATTAATGCGGGCGACGAGGCGCAGTGTTTCCTGCGCCTTTTCACCGGGGGGTGGTTCAGGTGAACCAATCGCAAGCGGGCGCCATTGGCCCTGGCGGAGTGCGTAGGTGCGGCTGCCGTGGATGCTGAGGGTATCGCCAGTTTCATTGCCCCCGGGGCGAATGCCCTCTATGCCCTTTTCCGTGGCGCCGAGCAGGTAGGCAAGCGACGCCCCGTTGAGGCCATCCCAGCGCGTCAGGTCGAAGGCCTCACGAAAGCGCACCCGCAGGTTGAAAAATACGGTCATGCGGTGATCAGCGGTTTCCTTGTCGCCGAAGCGTGAGCTGCCAAGCCGTCGTAGCGACACGATTTCAAACAGGCCGGATTTGAACTCTCCTTCGAGGAGCCGGCCGACTTCGCTGTGCAGAATTTCAGCGGGTGGAACCCGATCGCAGCCGGCAGATAGCAGGGCCTGCGCGAGCACCAGGAAGAGGGTGACCGTATACCTAGAAGCCATGCAGGGGAAGCTCGAGGAAGCCCTGAATGATCAGGGCATTCAAAAAGTCGATGAAAAAGGCGCCGATCATTGGAACGACGATAAAGGAAAGGGGGGAAGGCCCGTAGCGCGCACTCACAGCCTGCATATTCGCAATCGCGGTGGGCGTTGCCCCCATGCCGAAACCGCAGTGTCCGGCCGCCATCACTGCCGCATCGTAATTTGCCCCAAGCAGGCGGAATGTGATGAAAGTGGCGAAAAGCACTATGCCGACGGTCTGCGCCAGCATCACCACCAGAAGAGGGCCGGCGAGGTCAACCAGTTCCCACAGCTTCAGCCCCATGAAGGTCAGGGCCAGGGCCAGCCACAGCGCCAGCGTACTCAACAGGTCGAGACCTTTTTCGTTGATCCGGTACAGACCCGACATGCCGAGCAGATTGCGTAGCAGCACGCCGGCAAAGAGTGCCCAGATAAAACCGGGGAGCTTGACCGCCGCGTCCTTGAATTCTGCATACAGATAGTTACCGGCCACGATCGCGAGCATGATCAGGAACAGGGTGGCGAGCATGCCGTTGACGCCCGGGGTTTCGCTGCCCGGTTCGTCCGATACAGTGGCCGCGGGCCCGTTGACTGGAGGCTTGAGCTGATGGCGCGTGATGAGAAACTGGCTCACGGGCCCACCGATGAGCCCGCCGATCACCAGGCCGAAGGTGGCGCATGCGACCGACAGTTCCAGCGCGCCTGACAGGTTCTGCACCTCGGCGAAGCGTTCTGCCCATGCCACACCCGTGCCGTGTCCGCCGGACAGGGTGATCGAGCCGGCGAGCAATCCGATGGCCGGGTGCAGGTCGAGCAAGTAGGCAGTGGCGGCACCAATCGCGTTCTGGAATACGAGAAACAGGGTGACCACCAACAGAAAGATCGCGAGGCTGACCCCGCCGCGCCTCAGCCTGGCCAGGTCAGCTGAAAGCCCCACACTGGCGAAAAAGGCGAGCATCAGCACGCTCCTCAGATCAGTGTCGAAGCTCAGGCGTATGTCGGTGCTGGTTTGGAGGAAGGCCAGCAACCCGGCGAAAACGAGGCCCCCTACGACCGGCACAGGGATGTTGTATTGCTTCAGGGGATGGATAAGAAAGACCAGAAGCCGGCCTACCAGCAGGAGTGCGATTGCCATGATGAGGCTGTCAAGATTGTCTAATTCAAAGCTCACGCCGGCTCCTGGTGCGGGTAGATACGGCCTGTCGTCGAGGCATTTGGGCGATCCTGGTTCGATTTTATAATAAACAGAACCGAAAAAGGGAAATGAGGTATTTAACCGCAAGTATTAAGGGTACCTGCCTGAGCCCAAGCCTTGATTGAGGCTTGGCGGCGTGAATACAACGAGGAGCGACCGAAAAAGGCATTAGGCGGATTGACGCCCGCCGACTACGCCAAGCAACTCGCCGAAAAATCGGCTACAGTGGCGCCGGACTCTAAACAAGGGTGCTACTAAAGTATGGGGTGACGTCGCCAGTACACCTGCGGTGACTGGAAGAAGTTTGCGAAGGACAACAATGTTGATATCAGCATGAGTCGCAGAGGCAACTGCCATGACAATGCCGTTGCATAAAGCTTCTTCTCGTTATTAAAAACTGAGCGTATTAAACGCAAGATATACAAAACGAGGAATGAGGCACGGTCAGAGATATTCAATTACATCGAGTTTTACTACAACTCGAATCGTCATCATGGCAACAACGGCGGCATCTCGCCAGTGGCCTACGAAAAACAGTATTATGAGAGGCTGTCAGCTGTGTAGAAAACTAGGGGCTTGCCACTTAAAGTCAGTAATTATAAATAACAACATAAATAACTG
>JBATIF010000095.1:0-7117 GCA_049667605.1 Gammaproteobacteria bacterium | reverse complement strand
CTGTAGGAGCGGATCTAATCCGCGATTCAGATTGCAACAAAAAGGGCGCTGCAAGCAGCGCCCTTCCTGACTCTCTGCAGTCGTTTCCTAGACCAGCCAGTAGACGAATACGAACAGTCCGAGCCAGACCACGTCGACGAAATGCCAGTACCAGGCCACCGCCTCGAAGGCAAAGTGGTGTTCATCGCTGAAGTGCCCCTTCATGGCACGCAGCAGGATAACCAGCAGCATGGTGGCCCCGAGTGTCACATGCAGCCCGTGGAAGCCGGTCAACATGAAGAAGGTCGAGCCGTACATGCCCGTTTTCAGGGTCAGGTTCAGCTCTTGATAGGCATGCATGTATTCATAGGCCTGCAAACCCAGGAACAGGAAGCCGAGGGCAACCGTAGCCATCAGGCCGAGAATCAGCTGGGTACGGTCAGCTTTCTTCAGGCCCCAGTGCGCCCAGGTGATGGTCACGCCGCTGGACAGCAGGATCATGGTATTAATGGCCGGGAGGCCCCAGGCGCCCATCGGGGTGTACTCGCCGCCCACGGCAGCCGGACCATTGGTTGGCCAGACAGCCTCGAAGGCCGGCCAGAGCAGTTCGTTGGTCATGACGTTGTTGCCGGCACCGCCGAGCCATGGAACCGACCACATGCGCGCGTAGAACAGGGCACCGAAGAAGGCCGCGAAGAACATCACCTCGGAAAAAATGAACCAGCCCATGCTGAGTCGGAATGACATGTCGACCCGGTCATTGTACTTGCCGGCCAGGCTCTCGTTGATTACCGTGCCGAACCAGCCAAACAGCATGAAGATAATGATGGCGGCACCGACCGCTATGACGATCCAGCTCCCGCCGTGCAAAAAATTGGCAAAACCACCCAGCATGAGGAACATGCCGACTGAACCAACGATCGGCCAGTGGCTGGGTTCCGGCAGGTAGTAACCCCCGTTAGATGCTGACATTGATAACTCCCTCTCTACGTTTCACGTTTCAATGGGGTCAGACTCGATTGATCTAACCTCCATCATAAAAACAATTTTCTCAGCGCAATTTCAATCGAGTCTGACCCCATTGAAGCTTGCAATAATGATTATAAAACAGGATCGATCGGCTCCAGTCCGGTTGAGATAACACCGATTTTTTCGATGCCGGGTTGTTCATTCTCAGCCGGGAAGAAGGTATAGGACAACGACACCGTCCTGATCTCTTCCGGCAACGCCGGGTCGACAACAAACCGCAACGGCATTTCCTTGCTTTCGTTTGGCTGCAGTGTCTGCCGGGTGAAACAGAAGCATTCCGTCTTGTTGAAATACTTTGCCGCCAGTCCCGGTGCCAGGCTTGGTATTGCCTGGCCAGCAACCAGGCTGGCAGTTTTGTTCCTGGCAAAATAATTCACTTCTGTCACTTCACCGGGATGCACCTTGATCCTCCTGACCATCGGCCTGAATTCCCAGGGCAACTCGCTGTTCACCGTTGCCATAAATTCCACCGTCACCAGGCGGTCTTCATCGACTTTCTGGCTGAGCGCTGCTTCCATCTCGATACGGCCGGTCTTGCCGTTGATCCCGGTGATATCGCAGAACACGTCATAAATCGGCACCAGTGCAAACCCGAATCCAAACATGGCAACTGCGGCCAGACCGAGCCGTTTTACAACCCGGGTGTTTGCTGCCTGTCGTTCGTTGGCTTGCATGACTGTCAGGTCAGCACGAAAAAGCTGGCTGCAAAAAAGGCCGCCGCCAGCAACGCGAGCACGATCACTGTAACGGCGATTCCGATGGTCTGCTGCCTGTTACCCTGTTCTGTCATTGACGTCACCATTCCAGTGCGGGTGCATATGCCAAAAACCCGCGCCCCCGGTTAATTACCTGACCTGCGGGGCTTCCATAAACGTGTGATACGGCGCCGGTGAAGGAACCGTCCATTCCAGGCCGTGCGCACCTTCCCAGACCTGCCCGCTGGCCTGCTCGCCGCCGCGGATGGTCTTGATCAGGATAAAGATGAAGAACACCTGCGCCAGGCCGAAGGCGAAGCCGCCGATGCTGGAGATCATGTTCCAGTCCGCAAACTGCAGCGAGTAATCCGGGATGCGGCGCGGCATACCGGCCAGGCCAATGAAGTGCTGCGGGAAGAACAGCACGTTGACGGAAATCGCAGACCACCAGAAGTGGATCTTGCCGAGCCTCTCGTCGACCATGTGTCCGGTCCACTTCGGCAGCCAGTAGTAGACAGCGGCGATAATCGCGAACAGCGCGCCGGTCACCAGCACGTAGTGGAAATGCGCCACGATGAAGTAGGTATCGTGGTACTGCATGTCACTCGGAGCCACGCCCATCATCAGGCCGGTGAAACCGCCGATGGTGAACAGGAACACGAAGGCAATTGCCCACAGCATGGGCGTCTCGAAGGTCATGGAACCGCGCCACATGGTGGCGGTCCAGTTGAATACCTTCACCGCTGTAGGCACGGCGATCAGTATCGTGGCATACATGAAATACAGCTCACCGGCGACCGGCATGCCGGTGGTGAACATATGATGCGCGTAGACGATGAAGGACAGGAAGGCGATGGAGGCCGTTGCATACACCATGGAGCTGTAACCAAACAGCTTCTTGCGCGCAAAGGTCGGGATGATTTCCGAAATCACGCCGAAGGCCGGCAGGATCATGATGTACACCTCGGGATGCCCGAAGAACCAGAATATGTGCTGGAACAGTACCGGGTCACCGCCACCGGCGGCATCGAAGAAGCTGGTGCCGAAATTACGGTCGGTGAGCATCATGGTCACCGCACCCGCGAGTACCGGCATCACGGCAATCAGCAGGAAGGCGGTAATGAACCAGGTCCAGACGAACAGCGGCATCTTCATCAGGGTCATGCCCGGCGCGCGCATGTTGAGCACCGTGGCAATGATGTTGATGGCACCCATGATGGACGAGAAACCCAGCATGTGCACGGCGAAGATAAAGAAGTCCGTGCTATCCGGTGCAAAGGTGGTGGACAGCGGGGCGTAAAAGGTCCAGCCAAACGCCGGTGCGCCGCCTTCCATGAAGAAGGTGCTCAGCAGCATGGTGCCGGCAAACGGCAGGATCCAGAAACTCCAGTTGTTCATGCGCGGCAGGGCCATGTCCGGCGCCCCGATCATCAATGGTATCTGCCAGTTGGCGAGTCCCACCATGCCCGGCATGATGGCGCCGAACACCATGATCAGGCCGTGCATGGTCGTCATGGAGTTGAAAAACTGCGGATCGACGATCTGCATACCGGGCTGGAACAGCTCGGCGCGGATCACCATCGCAAACGCGCCGCCAACCAGCAGCATGGTGAATGCAAACCACAGGTACAGGGTGCCGATATCCTTGTGGTTGGTGGTGGTTACCCAGCGCATCAAGCCCTTCGGTGCGCCGTGATCGTGATGGTCGTCGTGTGTGGTAGCTGTACTCATTGCATTATTTCTCCACTGGATATTACCGGATTCTCTAGCGTGCGGCTGCGATGGCGGACGGCTGCAGCATGTCACCGACGCTATTGCCGAGGCGGTTGCGTTCGTAAGTAATGACTGCCGCGATATCGACATCGTTCAACTGGGCGCCGAAGGCCTGCATGGCTGTGCCCGGCTTGCCGTTGATGATGATATCAATGTGCCCGGCGATCGGGCCCGTGGTGATCGGGCTGCCGGTCATGGCCGGAAACACGCCCGGGATACCTGCACCATTGGGCATGTGACAGGCGGCACAGTTGGTGTTGTACACCGCCTCACCCCTGGCGATGAGATCGTCCTGCGTCCAGGTCTGCGTGGCGGATGCAGCCGCCGCAGCGGCACCGGCCTTCTGGTCAGCGACCCATTGCTGATAGTCATCCTCGGTCTTGGCAACCAGTACAATCGGCATGAAACCGTGGTCCTTGCCGCACAGTTCGGCGCACTTGCCGCGGTAGGTACCCGGCTCTTTCAATTCAGTCCAGGCATCATTGATAAACCCGGGCACGGCATCCTGCTTCCATCCCAGGTCCGGCACCCACCACGAGTGGATCACGTCGTTGGAAGTAATCAGGAAACGGATCTTTTTGTTGATCGGCACGACGATGGGATTGTCGACGTCCATCAGGTAGGTGTCATCCTTCGGTGCATCACCGGTGATCTGTTCACGTGGCGTGGTCAGCACGCTGAAGAAGCTGATGCCCTCATCGAGGTAATCGTACTTCCACTTCCACTGGTAGCCGGTGACCTGGATCGACATGTCCGAATCACGGGTATCTTCCAGTGCCAGCAGGGTCGTGGTCGCCGGGACAGCCATGCCGACCAGCACCAGGAAAGGAATGGTGGTCCAGATGACTTCAACCGTGGTGCTTTCATGAAAGGTTGCCGGTACGGCGCCTTTCGATTTACGGTGGGCGTAAATCGAGTAAATCAGTACCGCGAATACCCCGATACAGACCACAACGCAGATCCAGAAAATCAGCATGTGCAGGTTATAAACCTTGTTGCTGATGTCGGTAACGCCTTTTACCAGGTTGAACATGTACTCGGCATGGCCGGGGCCACTACCAAGCAGGAGGGCCGCGCCCAGGATACTGCAGAAGGCGCCTTTCAGCGTTTTAGAGAACATGCATCGACTCCATGACTTGAATTAAAGTTTATGTTTATGAATTATGTAAACCCGTGTGTTGCTTCACGCCCGTCAGGCGCCAGTTTCGTGCCAGTCATCGCGCTGGATCACCTGCTTCAGTTCCGCCGCAAGTGCACAGCGTTCGCTTTCGTTGAGAAACTCGCCGATTACGACCTGTTTCCCCTGGAATGCAACTGCCAGCTGCTGCGGATACCAGGCAATTCGTGAACGCTGCAGCCTGATTCGCGCCCAGGCGCGCGGGCACTGCCAATGTTCCTGCGGCTGGCGTCGTCCCTTTTCCACACTGACGACTTCAGCATTTACCGAGATAACCTCGCACATCTGGCTTCGGGAAAGGCACAGATAAAAGGCGACCCCCAGAACAGCGACTTCCAGACCCGCAAACGGCAGCACCGGCCAGAAACCGTGCAACGCAAATGTAATGCCGATACCAAGGCAGCAAAAACTGATTGCCGCGTAAAATCTCAAAGCACTGCGCCATGACAGGGACTGATTTGGACGAATCACCCAGTGACAGTCCATGCCCGCAGGTATGCATTCCCGTTCGATCACTAGCTTGTTTACACGCCGCAGGTGTCTGGCCGATCTGCGCAACAGAGCGAGCATAGTACTGTATGCACTGCATGCCCTCAACCGGTGCAAGCGCCATTGGTTAAGGATTTCGGCCGAAAAAGTACCGGAATTCTATATTAGTATTCCCTTGGACTCAATATAGATGTCTATAAAGACAACATCAGCTGTGGCCGACTGGCGAGGTGCGCAAACAGGCGGCCACGGCCTCTGCGCTGACCACCTGGAGCAGCGGCACAATACCCAGCAGCGGTCCATCAATTATATTTATTAATGCATTAATCGTTTCTTGCCTCGCCTCTGCCAGCGGCGCCGGACTATTTGCCACCCAGCCCGCCAGCGGCAGACCAGTGGCCGCGATGGCATCGGCTGTCAGGCGGGCATGGTTGAGGCAGCCGAGACGCAGGCCCACTACCAGGATCACCGGCAAACCCAGCCCGCAGGCGAGGTCGGCCGTGGTGTATTGACCCTCGAGCGGCACCTGCCAGCCGCCCACCCCTTCCACCAGCATGCAGTCCACCGTCCCGGACAATTCGCTGTAGGCCTGCAGGATTCGCCCGGGTTCAATGCAGATGCCGTTTGCTGCGGCGGCAATGTGCGGCGCAATAGCCGGCTCGAAGGCATAGGGATTCACCTGGCTGTAGGTCAGCGCCACCGAGGCCTGCTGCTGTAACTTCAGGGCATCATCATTACGCAACCCGTCTGCCGTGTTCACACAACCCGAGGCGACCGGTTTCATCGCAGCGACGCGCTGCCCGTGCGCCTGCAGGTAATGCATCAGGCCCAGCGTTAGCGTCGTCTTGCCAACACCGGTATCGGTGCCGGTAATGAAATAACCGGGGCTGTTGAAAAGATCCTTGTCCATTTTTCTGTTGTCCGCGCAGCAACCAGATTGATAACAATGTTAATGGAATACAAGACACCGGGTATAACGTAGGAGCGGATCTAATCCGCGATACCCCTGCATGAAAAACAATCGCGCTTGAGAAGCGCTCCTACAAGTCGCTTCTGCAATACTAGCGACGCTCCAGATCAATCAACGGTACTTCCTGGCTGCCGGGCTGGCTATGTTTATTGTCCGGTGACCACGCATGGCCGTACACCACTTCGTAACTGGCCGGCAGGACACCATCCTTGCGGAACGGCTCATAGGCCTCGACAAGCTGCTGCAGGTGATGCTTTCCGGTCAGGCCGCGCGGACGACCGGAGGTGACGTTATGCGCACCGATTTGTTTCAGGTCCTGCATCAGGCCGCGCAACTCCGGGTAGGTCACCGTGATGTATTCCGAATCCATCACCGGCTCCGCCCAGCGGGTATGCACCAGCGAATCACCGACATCATGCAGATCGATAAACGAATTGACATGACTGTAGCCGTCAACCGTTTCCCAGCTGGCGCGCAATTCCATCAGGGTATCCGGACCGAAGGTGGTAAACATCAGCAGGCCGCCAGGCGACAGCACCCGGCGCAGATCGGCAAAGGTTGCCTGCAGATCCGTGCACCACTGCAGCATCAGGTTGGAAAATATCAAGTCAAAACTGTCATCGGCAAAGGGCAGCGATTCGCTGTCGCCGCAGACGCAGCCAGGCTTGCGAAACCAGCCGCCCCGCTGCCGGACGCGCTCCAGCATCGGCCGCGCAATATCCAGCGCCACCACATTAGACCTGCGATAGCGCTTCATCAACGCCCTGGTAAACACCCCGGTACCGGCACCCAGGTCAAGCACCCGGCGTGGCTGCAACCGCACATAATCGAGCCGCTCGATAAGGCGGTCGCCGATCTCGTTTTGCAGCACCGCAGCCTCATCATAGGTAGCGGCCGCCTTTTCGAAGGCGCGTCGTGCCAGGCGTTTGTCAATCAATGTCATGTTGTCTGATTTGATCATGTGCATTCATCAACAGTATCAATTGCAGGAGCGCCTTGCAGGCG
>JBATIF010000094.1:0-3785 GCA_049667605.1 Gammaproteobacteria bacterium | reverse complement strand
CTTGGCGAAGAGGTCTTTGAGCAACTCGAGCAGCAACTGAAAACCATTGCCGCCCAATGTCCGCGCGGCCTGGTCATCCTCTCGGACAAGGCCAACGGCTTTATTGCAGGCGCAGACATCAGCTCGTTTAAAAAGGTGAAATCAAAGCAGCAGGCGCTCGATTTCATCCGCATGGGGCAGGCGGTTTTCAACCGCCTGGCAGCATTTCCATTCCCGAGCGTCGCGCTGATACACGGCTTCTGCCTGGGTGGCGGGACCGAGCTTGCCCTTGCCTGCCGTTACCGTGTTACCCGCGACGATCCCGGCACCCGGCTGGGGCTTCCTGAAGTTCGCCTCGGCATACACCCGGGCTGGGGTGGCAGTGCACGCATGGTGCCGCTGATCGGCGGCCTCAAGGCAATGGACCTGATCCTCAGCGGCCGCTCGATCGATGGCCGCCAGGCGAAACGCATGGGACTGGTTGACCTGGTGGTGCCGGAACGCCACCTGCACGCAGCCGCGCAGCAATTGATCCTCGAGGGTGCAGCGCCCTCCCGGGCCGGGTTGCTGGACAGGCTGTCGAACAATTTTTTCATACGCCCGATACTGGCGATGGTTTTTCGCAAGCAGGTTGCACGCCGCGCACCCGAACAACACTACCCGGCCCCCTATGCAATGATCGACATCTGGCGCAAACATGCCAACAACCAGCACGCCATGCTCGAGGCCGAGGCGGCATCGCTTGCGCAATTGATCAACGGTGCAACCGCCCAAAACCTGGTGCGGGTTTTCTTTCTGCAGGAAGAACTCAAGTCACTCGGCAAGGACAAGCACTACAAGCCGAAATATGTACACGTCATAGGAGCCGGCACCATGGGTGGGGATATAGCCGCCTGGTGCGCCTTGCGCGGCTTTCATGTCACTCTCCAGGATCAGGCACCGGAGCGCATCGCGCCTGCCGTTAAACGGGCCTACGCCCTGTTCAAGCGCAAGCTGAAAAGACCGCTGAAGATTACCGAGGCGCTGGACCGGCTGATGCCCGACCACAAGGGGATCGGCGTGGAAAGAGCCGATATTGTTATTGAAGCAATCTTTGAGGATGCGGATGTAAAGCGTTCTTTATACAAGGAAATCGAGCCCCGCATGAAGGCGGATGCGATCCTCGCCAGCAACACCTCGAGTATTCCGCTGGAGGAACTCAGCAGCGCCCTGACACGGCCAGAACGGCTGGTCGGCCTGCATTTCTTCAACCCCGTTGCAATGATGCAGTTGGTGGAGGTGGTCATCGGCAAATCAACTTCGGTCGAGGTCGCCGCGCACGCCATGACCTTCACCCGCCAGATAGACCGCCTGCCGCTGCCGGTCAGCAGTACCCCCGGCTTTCTCGTCAACCGCATTCTCATGCCCTACCTGATGGAGGCCGTGGTACTGGAGTCGGAAGGCGTACCCGCCCCGCTCATCGACCGGGCCGCTGTTGAGTTCGGCATGCCGATGGGCCCGGTCGAACTCGCGGATACCGTCGGTCTTGATATCTGCCTGCATGTCGCCGAAATACTGGCCGAACATTTCAACGCGGAAATCCCCGGGCGCCTGCGCAAAATGGTCGCTGCCGGCGACCTTGGGAAGAAGTCCGGCCGTGGTTTCTATCACTACAAGAAAGGCAAGGCCATCAAGTCATCGGCATCCGCAGGCCAATGGGATCTCGAGGAAATCAGCAACCGCCTGATGCTGCGCATGCTGAATGAGTCGATGAGCTGCCTGCGTGAGCAGGTCGTGTCTTCGGACAGCCTGCTCGATGCCGGTATGATTTTCGGCACCGGTTTCGCACCGTTTCGTGGCGGACCCATGCATTACATCAACGCAACTGGCGCCGATACGCTGAAACAGGCGTTACTCGGTCTCAAGGGCAAGCATGGTGACCGTTTCACGCCGGACCCGGCATGGAACCCGACGCCAGGGGGGAGATAGCCGATGACCAGTAACTGCCCGGGTAAGATTCCCGGCGAGGTTGCCAGAACACTTGCCGGCCTGTTCCGGGAACGTATCAAACTGACACCGGACACTACCGCCTATCGTCAATACGATGCTGACACCGGCCAGTGGCATGACTCGAGCTGGGCCGAGATGGGCGCCCTCGTTGCCCGCTGGCAGGCGGCACTGGGCCGTGAAGATCTCCGGCCGGGAGACCGCGTTGCCATCATGCTGCGCAACTGCAAGGAATGGGTCATCTTTGACCAGGCAGCCCTGGGTTGCGGCCTGGTCGTTGTCCCCCTGTATATCGATGACCGCCCCGACAGCAGCGCCTACATCCTGAATCATTGCGGCGCAAAACTGCTGTTCCTGCACGGTCATGAAGACTGGGACGGCATCACGACGGTACTGGGCAAGCTGCATACCGTAACCCGCATTATCACGCTGGAACCGGTAAAGGTCCCGGACGGCGAAACACGGGTGCGCGCGGTTGCCGACTGGGTGCCCGAACAGGGTGGCGAGTTGCACACCGATGATGGCGAGCCGGACGCCCTCGCGACGATTGTCTATACCTCGGGCACCACCGGCCGGCCCAAAGGCGTCATGCTCAGCCACCGGAATATTATTTACAACGCCGATGCCGCACTGGATATCGTACAGGTGACCGCCGAAGATACATTGCTTTCTTTTCTGCCGCTCTCACACACCTTCGAGCGCACGGTCGGTTATTACATCCCCATGATGGTCGGCGCAGCGATTGCCTATGCACGCTCCATCCCGGAACTCGGGGAAGATTTGATCACTATCAAACCCACTATCCTGATTTCCGTGCCGCGTATCTATGAACGGGTGTACAACAAGATACAGGCCGGACTTGCCGAAAAATCACCGCTGGCAGGCAAACTTTTCAAGCTTGCGGTCGAGACCGGCTGGCAACGCTTTCTTTATCGCCAGGGGCGTGGCAAATGGCAGCCGTCGTTTCTTCTCTGGCCACTGCTTGACAAGCTGGTGGCCGGCAAGATCATGGCAAAACTCGGCGGCAATATGCACATGGCCGCATCCGGCGGCGCACCCCTGCCCCCGGCCATCGCCAAAGTCTTCATCGGGCTGGGGTTGAACCTGATCCAGGGCTATGGCCTGACCGAGACCAGCCCGATACTCACGGCCAACCCGGTTGATGATAACGTGCCCGGCAGCGTTGGCATTCCGCTGCGTGGCATTGAGCTGCGCGTCGGAGAAAACGAGGAATTGCTGGCCCGTGGGCCGAGCATCATGCTCGGTTACTGGGATGATGCGGAGGCCACCCGCGCAGCCATTGACAACGAAGGCTGGTTTCACACGGGCGACAAGGCCAGGATCGAGGACAACCATGTCTACATTACCGGCCGCATCAAGGAAATACTGGTGATGGCCAATGGCGAGAAGGTACCGCCTGCTGACATGGAAATGGCGATTGTACTTGATCCCCTGTTCGAGCAGGTACTGGTGATCGGCGACAATAAACCATACCTGTCGGCAATCATCGTGCTTGAGCCGGAACAATGGGCAAGCTGGTCTGCAGAGCTGGGCCTGGATGCCGGCGACCCTGCTTCACTGGAGAACGAGCGCGTCATTGCTGCGGTATTCGAAAAACTGGCTGTATTGCTGGCCCAATTTCCGGGTCATGCCCAGATTCATCGCATCAATTGCACGCTGGAACCGTGGACTATCGATAACGGCCTGATAACTCCCACGCTGAAACTCAAGCGCAACAAGATCATGGAACACCATGCCGGCACAATCGAGCGCATGTATGAAGGGCACTAATATGTTTCTGTAGGTGCGCCTTGCAGGCG
>JBATIF010000093.1:0-22019 GCA_049667605.1 Gammaproteobacteria bacterium | reverse complement strand
GCCTCGGCCGTGGGTTCGGTTGTCTCCGCTGCCATTGCCACGACTTCGGGTTCGCTGGTTTCAGCCACTGAGTCCGGTGCTGCGGTAGCCAGGGTTGCGGTTGTCTCGGCAGGCATTTCGGCCTCGGGTTCAATTGTTGCCGGCCGTTTTTTCCAGAACATCCACTTGCTTGTCGGGGCCTCGGCCGCGGGTTCGGTTGTCTCCGCTGCCATTGCCACGACTTCGGGTTCGCTGGTTTCAGGTGCTGACTCCGCGGCGGCAGTTACCATGTTTGTTGTACCGGCAGCTGCAGCGACCGTTGTTGCCGCTGCCGCATCTGCCGGCACGCTGGCTGCGGGTTTCGGCATGGCCGGCAACCTTTTCCAGAACTTCCATTTGCTTGTCGTGGTCTCGGCCGGAAGTTCCGCGGTGTCGGTGTCCATGGCCACGACTTCGGGCTTGGCGGCCGCAGTTTCCGTCTCTGTTGCAGCGGTTGTTTCCATGACTTCGGATTCAATTCTGCTGGTTGCTGCGGGCCTCGGCTCGGGGGTGCTTGACCGCATGGCGGGCTGTTCATCCAGGGCCATGCCCTGGATGTCTTCTTTGTACTTTGTCGTGGCGTTGACCCCCATAGGTTGCAGGGCGCTGGCGGCCTGTTCTGCCTCAGCGGCATCCTTGAACGGACCAACCTGAACGACGTAAAGGTCGTTGGTGACGTTGGGCTCAACGATGCCGGCCGGGCCAAGACCCTTTGCCACGATGTCGGCGCGCAGGCGTTCCGCATTTTTCCTTACCTGGAATTCGCCCGCCTGCAGATAAAGTTCCTTGCTTGCTTCGCGCAGTATCGGTTGCGGTTGCGTTTTATAGTCTTCGGGATTGATAGCGGTTACTTCAACGAGGCCGGTGCCGTAGCCTACAATTCCGAGTTTGACTGCGGCAGCATAGGACAATTCGATCAGGCGATTATTATGGAACGGACCACGGTCGTTTATCTTGACGATGACCGAGCGTCCATTCTGCTTGTTGGTGACTTGCACGAAGCTGGGTAAGGGCAAGGTTCGATGTGCGGCTGTCATGCCATAGTTATCGTATGATTCACCACTGGAGGTGCGTTTCCCCTGGGACTCCGTTCCGTACCAGGACGCAATGCCGCTTTCCTTGTAGCCCATGCTGGAAGGCATGGTGTAATAGCGCTTACCGGCTACGACGTAGGAGGTCGGGTTTCCATACTTGCTCAAAGGCAGGGATACCGGAACGGCGTTTGGCACATTGCTGACGTCGACCACTTCGGGAGGCATCAACACATCATCACTTTCCCGGTCAAACAGGGAGCAACCTGCAAACAGGGCCACCGCAACAGCGATACCTGAAAACAGGTAGGCTCTACCCTTGATAGCCTTGTGCCCGTTGCGTGATGGGTCAGTCAAGCAGATTCTGTGTGTTTTGTTCATATGCTTCTCGAATTCTCTCGCTCAGTTGGTATACCGCCATGGCATAAAGTGGGCTGTGATTGTAACGGGTTATTACATAAAAATTATTCAATCCTACCCAGTATTCCGGGCCATCTTTCTGGTCAAATGACAGTAAAGAGCCGGGCAGGCTGTCGGGCAATGATTTGGCAGGTAATATGCCGTTTTGGCGCATTATACCCAGCATGGTGCCGGGTTTGTAACCCAGTGCGAGGATTGCCTGGTATTTGTCGCCGCTGACGCTGGCAGGTATGGCAACCGGTCCGCCAGCTTCCCAGCCGTGCGCCCGGAAATAATTCGCCACACTGCCGATAATATCGTCCGGACTGTTCCATAAATCACGCTTTCCGTCGAGGTCGAAGTCCACGGAGTAGGCCCTGTAGCTGCTGGGGATGAACTGCCCATAGCCCATGGCGCCTGCATAAGAGCCCTTGGTGGCGAGTAAATCGATGTCTTCTTCCTGCCAGAGAAGCAGGTATTGTTCGAGTTCCTTGCGGAAAAACGTACTGCGAGGGGGGTAGTCGAATGCCAGGGTGGAGAGGGCATCCAGCACCCTGTGCCTGCCGGTAATCCTGCCATAGCGGGTTTCCACCCCGATAATGGCAACAATGATTTGCGGGTCCACGCCGAAGCTTGCTGCCGCCCGGTCAAGTATCTCGGCATTTTCATTCCAGTAAGCAATGCCCCCGTCGATGCGGTCCTGCGTCAGGAATATTTTCCGGTATTCAAACCAGCGCAGCCGTTTCTCGGCCGGTTTACTCATCAACTCGAGGATGTCATCACGGCGCTGTGCCTGGCTGAACTGCTTGTCCAGTTCCGAGCTGTTGAAGCCATGGCGGGCAACCATCTCACCTATGAAAGCCTGTGTATCCGGGTTTGCCGCGTAAGTTGCCGGTGTCGGTTTTGCCTGTGACAGCTCGCAGGCTGAAGACAGCGCCATCAGGAGGAGCAGAAAAACCGAATTAAAGCTCTTAAGAAGCATATTTATCGATATCAGGAGTATTTTCAGCAGGCATTCTAGCACTTAATTACAGGCTACGTAGCCAGCAGTTTGCGATGTGTTTGTATCGACATGAGGATACCAAAACCAGCCATCAGTGTAACGATGGAGGTGCCTCCGTAACTGATCATGGGCAGGGGCAGGCCTACGACCGGGAGCAGGCCGGTGACCATTCCGGTATTGATGATGACGTAGATAAAGAAGGTCATCGACAGGCTGCCTGCCAGCAGGCGTGTGTAGGTATCCTGTGCCTGTATCGAGATCATGATGCCGCGCACTACGATTATGATGTAAAAACTGAATAGCAGCAGGATGCCGAAGAAGCCGAATTCCTCGCCGAGTACCGCAAAAATGAAGTCTGTGGACCGCTCTGGCAGAAAATTCAGCTGCGATTGTGTGCCGTTCAGCCAGCCCTTGCCGAACAGGCCGCCGGAGCCGATGGCAATCTTCGACTGGATGATATGGTAGCCGGTGCCCAGCGGATCGTTCTCCGGGCTGAGAAAGGTAATCACCCGCTGACGCTGGTAATCGTGCATGAAATGCCATAAAAGCGGGGCCATCGCCGCCGTAAGCAACGTGAGAAATCCCAGCAGGCGCCATTGCAGGCCGGCAAGAAACAGCGCAAAAAAACCGGCACTGCCAATCAACAGCGCGGTACCGAGATCCGGCTGCTTGGCAGTCATCAAGACGGGTACAGCGATAAGGAAGGCGCTTCCCAGCAGCTGCCAGCGGTTGGGGGGGAGCCGTGCATCGGCCAGGTACCATGCCACCGTCATTGGCACGGCCAGCTTCATCATTTCTGACGGCTGGAAACGGATCACATAGAGGTCCAGCCAGCGTTGTGCGCCGCCACTGATATCGCCGCCGAGTAGAACGGCCAGCAATAACAGGACCCCGGTAACAAATATCCAGGGAGTCAGCCGCCGCAATAAACGCGGGTGAATCTGGGCAACAAGAAACATGCCTGCACAGGCGACGCCGAGACGGATAAGCTGGCGCTCGACCAGTGATATGTCGCCGCCGCTTGCGCTGTAAAGAATTATCAGTCCCAGGGCAGATACGCAGAGCAGTATGATCAGTAACGGGGCATCGAGGTGAAGGCGATATTGCCAGCCACTCATGCTGGCATCTTCACGATGCGGGTTGATATTCATGGTGCCAGGTCCTGCAGATAAGCGTCCAGTATGGTGCGGGCGATCGGTGCAGCTACCGACCCGCCACCGCCGCCATGTTCCACAATGACAGCGACTGCAATCTGCGGATTTTCCGCCGGTGCGAATCCAATAAACAGGGCGTGGTCATGCAATTTGCGCGCAATGGTCGTGGCATCGTACTGCTCTTCTTCCTCCAGCCCGTAAACCTGAGCGGTGCCTGTTTTCCCGGCAATCCTGTAGGGACTGTTTTCACCGATCTTGCGGGCAGTCCCGCGCGGACTGTGCACGACATCCGTCATCGCCTCGATCACGGCATCCCAGTGTTCCTGATTGTTTATGGTAATGGTCTGAACCGATTCCGGAAAATGTGGAATGAGTTCATCACGGTTGGCTTCCTGTTCGGCATGGACAATCTTTGGCCTCATTACCAGGCCATTGTTGGCCAGTGTTGCCGTTGCGGTTGCAAGTTGCAGAGGTGTTACCAGGAAAAACCCCTGGCCAATACCGGTGATCACGGTCTCGCCGGGAAACCAGGGTTCATCCCGGCGCCGTCGCTTCCATTCCCTGGAGGGTAGCAGACCGGGTAATTCTCCCACGATATCAACGCCGGTGAGTTTGCCAAATCCGAAATTTCCCAGGTAGTCATGGATGCGGTCGATGCCCAGTGACCTCGCGAGGTCATAGAAATACACGTCGCAGGACTGCACGATGGAGGTATGCAGGTTGACGGTACCGTGCCCCGTGCGTTTCCAGTCGCGGTACTTGCGGGTGCTGCTCGGCAGGCTGTAGTAGCCCGGGCAGTAGGTAGAAGAATATCTGCCGGTTATCCCCTGTTCCAGTCCGGCCAGGCCCATGAAGGGTTTTATCGTTGAACCCGGTGGGTATTGACCGCGCAGGGCGCGATTGAACAGGGGTTCGCGTTTATTGTTTTTGAGGGTGGCGTATTCGTCGTAATCAATGCCGTTGACGAAGGCATCCGGATCAAAGCCGGGCAGACTGACTGCTGCCAGGATATCACCGTTGTTCGGGTTAATTGCGACTGCAGAGCCCGAGTAATCACCGAATGCCTTGACAGCCGCCGCCTGTACACGCAAATCCAGGGTCATGTAGAGATTGTGGCCGGAAACGGGCGGGGTGCGCTTGAGGACCCTTAATACCCGCCCCTGGGCCGTGGTTTCGACCTGCTGATAGCCAACCGTCCCGTGGAGCAGGGTTTCGTAGGTTTTTTCGAGGCCGGTTTTACCGATGTGTGTGGTGCCGCTGTAATTTGAGGTGTCGAGTGTTTTCAGTGCCTGCTCGTCGATACGACCGACATAGCCAAGTACGTGCGCCGAAAGTTCCCCATGCGGGTAATGACGCGCCAGCCCTGCGGTGATCTCGACACCGGGAAACCTGTGGCGGTTGACGGAAAATTGCGCGACTTCCTCGTCATTCATATGAAAGCGCAGCGGGATAGCCTCGAATTGCGGCTTGCGCCTGGAGAGTTTTTCGAAACGGCTCCGGTCGTACTCGCGAATTTCGATAATCTCCCCAAGGGCGAAAAGCGTTGCGTCCATGTCATCAATCTGTTCCGGGGTGATTTCCAGCCGGTAGGAGGGCAGATTCTCGGCCATCAGCGTGCCATTACGATCGTAGATCAGGCCGCGATTGGGCGGGATTGGCTGCAGCTTTACACGGTTGTCTTCGGACAGGGTGGTGAAATGTTCATGTTCGATGACCTGCAGATACCAGAGCCGGCTGAGCAGGATCAGCAGCATGATGACGCCGAAAATGATCAATGCAATAACGCGGCCCACGAACAGCCGGGTTTCGAGGAAGTGATCTTTCAGGGCAACTTGCTGCAGCATGATGACTGCCTAGTCGACCTGGAATCCACGGCGCAGGCTGCGTAATACCGTGTACACCAGGGGCCAGATCAACATGCCGGTGATTGCCGGCATCCACACATGCCAGGATGCGCCGCTGCGGCCGATGATGCGGCTGATCCAGAGCGCCAGCAGCTGGTGGACGATCAACAGTACCATCACGGTAACAGCCTGTTGCCAGACGGGAAACAGGCGTACACGCTGGTGGAATTTCAGTGCCAGCCAGGCTACTACACAAAGTGACAGCGCATGCTGACCAAGCAGTGTGCCGGTAAGCAGATCAACCAGCAGGCCTGTCAGCCAGCCGGTGCTGACGCCGACCCGCTCAGGCAGGGCAAGGCACCAGTAGATAAGCACCAGGCCGACCCAGTCCGGACGCGCGTGTTGCAACCAGACAGGCACTGGAATGATGGTCAGCAGCAGTGCAATAACAAAGGTGATAATGATGATTATGCCACCATGGTGTTTTGCCAGCTTCATGGTATATCCCCGGCGGCGTCCACGGGGGCGGCAGGGCCACTAATGTCCGCCGTTGCCGTCGGTGGTTCCAGTACGGTGATTTCACCCGGCCAGACCAGCAGCACTTCGCGGCTGCGGTTTAGATGCGCCAGTGGCTCTGCAATGATCTGGGCAAATGAACGTCCCGGATCGTGTTGTACAGCACCTACTTTTGCGACCGGGTAACCGGGCGGGAATCGTCCGCCAAGCCCGGAAGTTATCAGCAGGTCACCCGGAAGGATGTCCGAGTTGTTGGGTATATAAGGTAGCTCCAGTCGGTTGATGGTACCGCTGCCGATAGCGATGCTGCGCAAACCGTTGCGGTTTACCTGTACCGGGATTGCGTGCGAGGTGTCGGTAATCAGTATCGCGGTTGAGGTATAGGGCCCGGCGTGGACGACTTGTCCCATGACGCCGTCCGCATCAAGTATCGGCTGGCCGGCAAAGACGCCATCGAGCGTGCCCTTGTTGATCACGATCTGGTGCTTGTAGGGATCAAGGTTTACCGACATCAACTCTGCGATCAAGCGCTTTTCACCAACTTCGAATGAAGCGTCGAGGAGCCCGCGCAGGCGTATATTCTCGGTTTCGAGTGCGGCCAGCTTCTGCAGCTGCACTTTTTGCATAATCTGCTGGGTACGCAGGCTGACGTTTTCTTCCTGCAGTTCACGGCGTGAGGAAAGTGCCTCGCTGAACCAGTCTGAAATCGATCCCGGCAGCTCGACGGCCAGTTGCAGCGGGTAGACGACCAGGGAAAGGCCTGAGCGGACCGATTCGAGGTTTCGGTAGCGGTGGTCCATGACCATGAGTACGGTAGACAGCAGAACAAACACGATCAGTCGCGCCGTAATGGAAGGGCCTTGTGTGAAGATAAGCTTGATCGGGCACCCCGTGAAGCAGTGGTCTTGGCGGACAGCTGATCTGCCCTTTCAGGACAGCATTCTAGCGTATCTGAAGGGTGGTGTTTATTCGACGGTGAAGACGTCGCCACCGCGCTCGTCAAACAGCTCGAGGGCGCGACCGCCGCCCCGGGCAACGCAGGTGAGCGGGTCATCGGCAACTACAACCGGCAGGCCGGTTTCTTCCATCAACAGCTGATCCAGGTCACTCAACAGGGCGCCGCCGCCGGTTAATACTATGCCGCGTTCGGCAACATCCGCGCCGAGTTCGGGCGGTGTCTGCTCCAGTGCTGTCTTCACGGCGCCGACGATACCGGCCAGCGGTTCCTGCAGGGCTTCAAGTATCTCGTTGCTGTTTAATGTAAAACTGCGCGGGATGCCCTGGGAAAGGTTGCGTCCCTTGACTTCCAGTTCCTTGACTTCCTTGCCGGGGTAGGCGGATCCGATCTTGTGCTTGATCTTCTCTGCGGTTGCCTCGCCGATCAATGTGCCATAGTTGCGGCGAATGTAGTTGATGATCGCTTCATCAAAACGATCACCACCAATGCGAACAGATGATGAATAGACGATCCCGTTGAGAGAAATCACCGCGACTTCCGAGGTGCCGCCGCCGATATCGAGCACCATCGAGCCGCGCGCCTCATCGACCGGCATGCCGGCACCGATCGCGGCCGCCATGGGTTCTTCTATAAGGTAGACTTCCCGCGCACCGGCGCCCGCGGCAGATTCCCGGATCGCACGACGCTCTACCTGTGTCGACCCGCAGGGGACACAGATCAGTACCCGTGGGCTGGGCTTGAAAAAGCGTGCCTCGTGGACCATGTGGATAAAATGCTGCAGCATTTTTTCGGTGATCGTGAAATCAGCGATGACCCCATCCTTCAGTGGCCGGATGGCGGTGATATTCCCGGGGGTGCGCCCCAGCATCAGCTTGGCCTCTCTGCCGACGGCCGCGACACTTTTCGGCCCGCCGGGGCCACGATCCTGGCGGATCGCCACTACTGACGGTTCATTCAGCACGATTCCCTGTCCGCGCACGTAAATCAGTGTGTTAGCCGTGCCAAGGTCGATGGAAAGGTCATTCGAAAACATGCCAAACAGGCTTTTGAGTAACATTCAGTACAGATCCGTCAAGGTAGGGAAAAAGGAATCGCGTAATCTATCAACGGGGAGCGTCCGGAGCAAGGAAATAAGCAGGATATAGTAAAATCATCAGTGGCCGGGGGGCGCGCGCGGTGATGTCCTCGGCGGGCGATTGTGCTACCGTTGCGCCCCTGTTTTTAAACGGATAAACGGTTTTTGGAGTCACCATGGCACTGGATGTCTCGGATGTGGAAAAAATAGCCCACCTGGCACGGCTCGGTGTCGAGGCAGCGGATATTCCCGAATATACCCGTAACCTTTCGGATATCCTCGCATTCGTCGAGCAGCTGAATGCGGTGGATACCTCGGGTGTAGAACCATTGGCACATCCGTTTGAGGCAACCCAGCGGCTGCGCCCTGACGAGGTGAGGGAGACCAGTGAGCGCGAAACCTTCCAGGGTATTGCACCGCTGACCGAGTCAGGCCTGTATCTCGTCCCGCAAGTCATCGAGTAAGCGGATTTCCAGCAGCGTTTTATCGGCAAAGCCCATGCACCAGAAAAGTCTTGTTGAACTTTCGGCCGGTTTGCAAGCGGGCAGCTTCTCGAGTGAGGAACTGACCCGTGCCTGCCTCGACCGGGTCAGCCGCTTCGATGGCCAGCTCAATTGCTTCATCAGCGTCACCGAAGAACTTGCGCTTGATGCCGCCAGGGCAGCTGATGTCCGTATCAAGGCCGGAAATGCCGGCCCGCTTACCGGCATACCGTTTGCGCACAAGGATATTTTCTGTACCCGTGGCGTCAAAACCAGCTGTGGCTCGAAGATGCTGGATAACTTTATTGCGCCCTATGATGCGACGGTGACCCGCAAGCTGCTCGATGCCGGTGCCGTGATGATCGGCAAGACCAACATGGACGAGTTTGCCATGGGGTCTTCGAACGAGACCAGTTATTACGGGCCGGTAAAGAATCCCTGGAATCCGGCAACGGTACCCGGCGGCTCCTCGGGCGGGTCAGCGGCGGCGGTTGCCGCACGCCTGGTACCTGTCAGTACCGGCACCGATACCGGCGGCTCGATTCGCCAGCCGGCGTCGTTATGCGGAATTACCGGTATCAAACCGACCTATGGGTGCGTGTCACGCTATGGCATGATTGCATTTGCATCCAGTCTTGACCAGGGCGGACCGTTTGCCCGCAGTGCGCAGGACGCAGCAATCATGCTTGGCACAATGGCGGGTTTCGACGAGCGCGATTCAACCAGTGTTGAAAGGCCGGATGACGATTACAGCGTTGACCTGGACAAGCCGCTGCAGGGTCTCAAGATCGGCCTGCCAGAAGAGTACTTCGGCGAAGGACTCGATGCCGCTGTCGGCACGGTCGTGGAAGCGGCGCTGAAGGAGTTCGAAACACTCGGCGCGACGCTGCAGACAATCAGCCTGCCGAATACTCATCTGTCGGTACCGAGTTATTATGTTGTGGCGCCTGCGGAATGTTCCTCCAACCTGTCCCGTTTCGACGGGGTACGCTTCGGTTACCGTGCCGGGAATCCAAAAGACCTGGAAGACCTGTATACACGCTCGCGCGGCGAAGGTTTCGGCGCGGAGGTCAAGCGCCGCATACTCATAGGCACCTATGCCCTGTCTGCCGGGTACTACGATGCATATTATCTGAAAGCGCAGCAGGTCCGGCGGCTGATCCGTGAGGATTTCGTGCGCGCCTTCGAGGATGTTGACATCATCATGGGGCCGACGGCACCCACCGTGGCCTTCGAACTGGGGGCGAAGGCGGATGACCCGGTGAGCATGTATCTTTCCGACATTTATACGATTGCGGTGAATCTTGCCGGTTTGCCGGCCATGTCGATACCTGCCGGGTTTGCAGGCAACATGCCAGTGGGGCTGCATGTGATCGGCAACTACTTCAGGGAAAGCCAGCTGCTGAATAGTGGTCACCGCTTCCAGCAGGAGACTGACTGGCATGCACGCACCCCTGATGGATTCGAGTAAACAGTGACATGACAATGCAATGGGAAACCGTAATCGGCCTGGAAATTCATACCCAGCTGGCAACCAGGAGCAAGATTTTCTCGGCGGCCTCGACGAAATATGGCGCCGAACCCAATACCCAGGCCTGTGCCGTCGACCTGGGATTGCCGGGAGTATTACCGGTGCTGAATGCCGAGGTTGTGCGCATGGCTGCCAGCTTCGGGCTGGCTACGCACTCGACGGTTGCATCGCGTTGCGTGTTTGCCCGCAAGAACTACTTCTATCCCGACCTGCCCAAGGGCTACCAGATCAGCCAGTTCGAATTGCCCATCGTGCATGACGGCTACCTCGATATCGAACTGGAGGATGGCACTACCAAGCGAGTCGGCATCACCCGGGCACACCTGGAAGAAGACGCCGGCAAATCCTTGCACGAGAGTTTCCATGGCATGACAGGAATCGACCTGAACCGGGCGGGCACGCCGTTGCTGGAAATCGTCTCGGAGCCCGAGTTGAGTTCTGCAAAGGAAGCCGTGGCCTATATGAAGAAGATCCATTCGCTGGTCCGATATCTCGGTATCAGCGACGGCAACATGCAGGAGGGATCATTCCGCTGTGATGCAAACGTATCGGTGCGTCCCCGCGGCCAGGCAGAATTCGGGATTCGTGCGGAAATCAAGAATATAAATTCCTTCAGGTTTGTCGAGCAGGCCATTAACCACGAGGTCGAGCGCCAGATCATGCTGCTCGAGGGCGGTGGCAGCGTCGTCCAGGAAACACGCCTGTATGATCCCGACAAACATGAAACGCGTCCGATGCGCTCCAAGGAAGAGGCGAACGATTACCGCTACTTTCCTGACCCGGATCTGTTACCGGTCGAGCTGGACGCGGCGTTTATCGAGGCTGTTCGCCTGAGCCTGCCGGAATTGCCCGATGCGAGGAAACAGCGTTTCGTCAGTGATTACGGTTTGTCTGTCTATGATGCGGGCGTGCTAACGGCGAGCCGCGAAATGGCCGATTATTTCGAGGCCGTGGTCAAGCGGGCAGGGGGCCAGGGGAAACTTGCGGCCAACTGGGTAATGGGCGAATTGTCCGGGGCATTGAACAGAAGCGACACGGGCATTGCGCACAGCCCGGTAACGGCAGAGGCACTGGGCGATATGCTGCTGCGTATCGAAGACGGCACGATTTCAGGAAAAATTGCCAAGCAGGTGTTCGAGGCGATGTGGCAGGGTGAAGGCACGGCTGATGAAGTAATCGAACGGCAGGGACTGAAACAGATATCGGATTCCTCCGCCATCGAAGGCATCATCCAGGAAGTGCTGGATAAAAGTCCGCAGCAAATCGAGCAATACAGGAATGGCCAGGTCAAGCTGTTCGGCTATTTTGTCGGCCAGGTGATGCAGGCCACCCAGGGCAAGGCCAATCCAAAACAGGTGAACGAATTGCTCAGGAAGAAACTGGATGCCTGATAGCAGGGTTGTTGGCCGAATGAATTCGGCCCTGCAAAGGTAATCTACCCACTCGAGTTGGGGAACAGCCAAAAAATTTATAACTTTGCGATCTTTGCATCTTGGCGAGTGTTATTTTCTCTGGGAGGGCTAATTGTCGCCAGAGCCAAATGGTGATTACTTAAGTAGTTTCATCAATATATGGAGTACAATTGGCCACGGAAGCACACGGAAAAACACGGAAAAACACGGAAAATAAATTGTCTGACCGGAAACGGTTCCGTGTGTTTCCGTGGCAGGGTTCTTAAGTAAGTGCCATTCTCGCCAGAGCCCTTTTTTGCAGTTCTCCTTGGATCAGTATCCACTAGATGAAAATCATCGCTGATGAAAATATTCCCTGCGTAGAGCAGGCCTTTGCCTCCCTTGGTGAGGTTGAACTCCTTCCCGGTCGGGGTATGCAGGCCAGGCAGGTGCGCGACGCCGATATCCTGCTGGTACGGTCGGTGACGCGCGTCGATGAGCAACTGCTGGCTGGCTCGAACATCCGCTTTGTTGGCTCGGCAACGATTGGTTTTGACCATATTGACCGGGAATACCTGCAGGGCAGGGGGATCGGTTTCTCCACGGCCCCCGGCAGTAATGCCACCTCTGCAGCAGAATATGTTATCAGTGCCCTGATGGCGCTTGCAGAGCTCAGGGGTATAAATATCGCGGCGAAAACAGCCGGCATCATCGGCTGTGGCAACGTCGGTTCACGGGTGCTCAGGAAATTTACTGCACTGGGTATCGGCTGCCAGGTCAATGATCCGCCCTTAAAGATGTCCGGCGGCCACGATGACTATGTTGAACTTGATGCGGTGTTGCAGGCAGACATTATTACTCTGCATGTGCCGCTGGTCTCCACAGGCATTAATCCCACATTTCATCTTCTCGACGAGGCAAGCCTCGAGCGGCTCAAGCCGAATGCCATTGTGATAAATACCGCGCGCGGTGCAGCTGTTGATAACCGGGCGCTTGATCATCTGCTTGAGAGGCGCAGTGATTTGTCTGTTGTGCTCGATGTATGGGAAGGCGAGCCGGATATCAGTATGTCACTGCTGGAGAAGGTGACGCTTGCCACACCGCATATTGCAGGCTACAGCCTGGACGGGAAACTGCGTGGCACGGAAATGATTCATACCGCCGCGTGTGATTATTTCCAGCGTCCGTTGCAGTGGAGCGTTGCCGATGAGTTGCCTGCAGAGGAGCTGCTTGATACCGGGGCATTCATTGCCGGCGATGTGCACGGAAATATTCGCAAGGCCGTGCTGGAGTGTTATGACATTCGTGATGATGATGTGCGTCTGCGCGCCATCCGGTCACTACCGGAGCATCAGCGGCCGGCCTACTTTGACCGCCTCAGGAAAGAATACCCGGTGCGGCGCGAATTCCAGGCAAAAAAAATCAACGCAACAGGCATCGATGCGTCGACGCAAGCAGCCTTGCGGGGGCTTGGTTTCAGGATTTGATATTCAAGCAAATCAATTTATTGCCACACAGGGCATAGGGTTTACACAGAGGAAAAACAAAAATATTTTGGCTCTTCCCCTGATTGAGTTGGTAAATCAATTAATTTAGACAAGCGCTTTCCTTCTGATGGCAAGGTTGTTGGCCGAATGAATTCGGCCCTACAACGGTAATCTACCCACCCGATTTGGGGAAAAGCCAATATTTTTTTTATCTCCGTGTACTGCGTGCGCTGTGTGGCAGAATTTTATCAAGTAAGCCTTGATTTATCCTTCATTTACCGCACACCGGGCAAGCGGGATCGCGGTTCAGTTTCAGGGTGCGCCATTCGTGGCCGAGGCCGTCAAACACGAGCAGCCGCCCGACCAGGGTATCGCCCAGGGAGAGTATGACTTTCAGGGCCTCCAGGGCCTGCAGCGAACCGATAATTCCGGTCACCGGGGCGAGCACCCCGGTATCTGCACAGGCCTGCTCCTGTTCCTCACCTTCTTTATACAGGCAGCTGTAACACGGGCTTTTTTTGTCGCGCGTATCAAACACGCTGAGCTGGCCCTGCAGGCGGATTGCAGCCCCGGAGACCAGCGGGATGCGATGCCTGACAGAGGCGCTGTTAATGGCAAAGCGGCTGGTGAAATTGTCGGTGCAGTCAAGCACCACGGTGGCGTGGCGGACTTCATCATCAAGCTGCTCACCCTGCAGCTTCTCACCGATAGGCGTGACCCGTGTATCCGGGTTGATGGCGGCCAGTGACTGTTGTGCAGATGCTGCCTTGTTGTGTCCGATGTCCGTGGCATGATGTAAAAGTTGCCGTTGCAGGTTGGAGAGTTCAACCACATCATGATCGGCAATCACCAGCTGGCCGACACCGGCCGCGGCCAGGTACATGGCAGCCGGCGAACCGAGTCCACCGGCACCGACGATCAGCACGCGTGCCGCGAGCAATTTTTGCTGCCCCGCAATATCAACCTGCGGTAGCATGATCTGGCGACTGTAGCGGAGGAGTTGGTCGTCGTTCATTGCTGCCCCGTTAAGTTGTACTGAAATTCGATGACGTTATATATTGAAAACCGGGTATGACGGAACTGGAATGCAGGTCATAACGAACCATTCATCGAATCGAAAGAGCACCCTCCACCGGGAGAGGGGGTTACCGTGGAAGTATAAGATATGAGCTGCTAGCGGAGTGCTTCGTACCCGTGTTTGCTGCAGAATGAGATTTCGTTTTACAGATAACGCCGCAGATACCCGGGGCGGTGGTCACGGCAGCCATGCTCGCGACCCAGGTAACGGGTGATGAAGGCATCCCGGGTACAATCTGCCTGGTCATGTTTCCCGTTATTACATTCGATGTCCTCGATGTAATAGCAGATACTGCGCATCAGTCGGCAGAATAAACTGGTGTGCAGTTTGTAACCGAATTCCTGCAGCAGCGCCTCGATGATCTGCAGGGTGATTTGTCTCACGTTGTAACTGACTTGCAGGCGGTCGGTCCCCGAAATGCTTACACCCACTACGCCTTTCACATCGCGCAGCAGGGCCGCGGCAGATTCTGCAGAAGCAGGATCCTGGTTCGACTGCATCAGCCAGATCGACCGTTGTTTTAGTTTTTCACCCACAACACCATACTAGCGCCGGCCGCTTAAATAGCAAGATTGGCAGGCTGTTTGCAGGCCTGCACCCTGCAGGCATGGCCGTAAAATCGGCGACTGCTTGCATGATTTTCCCGCCACGACCATCATTTTCTGCCCATGCCTACACGGTCGAGCCCGGCTTCATCACGATGGCAGCTGGTTTCGCGGTAGCCGTGCTCGCCGAGCTGGTTTCTGACTCTTTGCGCCTGGTTATAGCCGTGTTCCAGCAGCAACCAGCCGCCCTCCCGCAGGCAAGGGTAGGCGCACGCAATAATCCGCTGCAGGTCATGCATGCCATCTGCACCCGCCGCCAGGGCGCTGCGTGGCTCGAAGCGCACATCACCCTGGTCGAGATGTGCATCATGATCTTCTATATAAGGTGGATTGCCGAGAATAAGGTCAAATCGCGCGTGCGCCAGCGGGTCGCACCAGTTGCCGTGGATAAAGCTGACATTTTCAATACCGAGCTTGCGGGCATTGCCGGCTGCCACCACCAGGGCCCTGGCGGAGATGTCTGTCGCAAGAATCCGGCAGCGCGGGCGTTCATGCGCAAGCGCCAGTGCGATGGCACCGCTGCCAGTGCCCAGATCGGCAATTCTGAAACGGGCGTCGGCCGGGATTTTCTCCAGCGCGAGCGCAACCAGTGTTTCGGTTTCCGGACGCGGTATCAGGGTATCCGGACTGATGCCAAGCGGCAGTGACCAGAACTCGCGCCGGCCTGTCAGGTAGGCAACCGGTTCTCCGGCAGCGCGTCTTTGTACCAGTTGCAGGAACTGCTTGCAGGTTTCCTGCGGCAGGATCTTCTCGGGCCAGGCATGCAGGTGACTGCGATTTTTGTTCAGCAGGCTTGCCAGTAATATCTCGGCATCCAGTCGTCCGGTCTCGACGTCGAGTGTCGCACTTGCTGCTTCAATCAGCCTCCTGATGGAGGCATCATCCAGCCTGTTCATTGAGTGCAGTGAGCTGATCTGCCTGGTATTCATTGGTGAGCGGCTCGATGGCAAGGTCGAGGTTGCCGGCGAGGAAATCATCGAGCTTGTAGACGGTCAGGTTTATGCGATGGTCGGTCATACGTCCCTGCGGGTAGTTGTAGGTGCGTATCCGCTCCGAGCGGTCGCCGCTGCCCACCAGTAAACGGCGCGCTTCCGATTCCTCTGACTTTTGTTTTTCCTGTTCGGTATTGAGCAGCTTCGCGGCGAGTAATGACATCGCCCGTGCCCGGTTCTTGTGCTGCGAACGTTCATCCTGGCATTCGACGACGATGCCGCTTGGCAGATGTGTCAGCCGGATGGCCGAATCTGTTTTATTGACGTGCTGACCGCCGGCGCCGGAGGCCCTGAAGGTATCCACCTTCAGGTCTGCCGGGTTTATTTCGACCGGATCGATTTCATCGGCTTCCGGCAGGATGGCGACTGTTGCGGCAGAGGTATGAATGCGGCCCTGTGATTCGGTCTCAGGCACTCGCTGTACACGGTGGGCGCCAGATTCGAATTTGAGGCGCGAATAGGCGCCGTGGCCGACAATGCGTGCGATAATTTCCCGGTAGCCGCCGTGTTCGCCGGGGCTTTCGCTGAGAACCTCTACCTGCCAGTGTTTGAGTTCGGCGTAGCGTGCATACATGCGAAACAGGTCGCCGGCGAAGATAGCGGCCTCATCACCGCCGGTACCGGCGCGTATTTCAAGGAATATATTGCTGTTGTCATGCGGGTCTTTTGGCAGCAGCAGTTTTTGAATGTTCAGTTCCAGTTCCGAACTGGTGCTGCGTGCATCTAGAAGTTCTTCCCCGGCCATATCCTTCATATCCGGGTCCGGGTCCCTGAGCATTTCTTCTGCAGAGGCCAGGTCATTCTGTGCCTGTTTCCAGGCCCTGAAACTGTCAACAACCGGGGTGAGTTGCGCATATTCCTTTGACAGATTGCGGTACATATCCTGGTCGGCAACAGTCTGTGCATCGGCCAGCAATGCACTGACTTCATCGTGACGTTCCTCGATCTGTTCCAGTTTCCTGATGATGCTGGCATGCATAATCTGTTATTTTTTATCCTTGATACGGAACAGGGTGCGCACGGCATCGAGTAGTCCGGTATTACCGCTGGCGACAGCCGAACGCAGATTGACGCTGGGATCATGTGTAAGTTTATTGATGAGATTGCGCGTCAGTGTCTCAATAACCTGTTCGGGTGGCGTGCCGCTGTCGAGCTGCTGCCTGGCCTTGTCGATGGCTTCCCTGCCCAGCGCCTGCGCATGCTCGCGATAGGCCCGCAAGGTCGGTACCGCCTCAAGGGACTGCGTCCATTCGCTGAAGTGGGCAACCTGCACCTCGATGATTTCTTCCGCCTGTTTCGCTGCCTGCCGGCGTGAACGCAGGTTCTCCTCGATAACCTGTTTGAGGTCATCGACATTATAAAGATAAACGTCATCAAGCTCGGCCACGTCCGCGGCGATGTCGCATGGAACAGCGATATCCACCATAAACACCGGACGGTGCTTGCGGCCCCGTAGTGCAGTGAGAACTGTTTTCCTGTCGAGAATTATGCCGCTGCTGCCTGTCGACGAGATAACAATATCGGCCTCAGCAAGGTGTGCGGGGATTTCGTCGAGGCCGATGCCATAGCCATTGAACTGTGCTGCCAGGTCATGGGCGCGAGCGACGGTGCGGTTAGCGATAATGATCTTGCCAATGCCCTGTTCATGCAGGTGACGGGCGGTGAGCTCGATGGTTTCACCGGCGCCGACCAGCAGGGCTGTCTGTTTCTCGAGGTTGCCGAATATCTGCATGGCCAGGCGCACGGCCGCAAACGCCACGGAGACGGGACTTGCACCGATGGCAGTGTCGGTACGAATTTGTTTGGCAACGGAGAATGTGTGCTGGAACAGGCGGTTGACCAGGGTATGAATACTGCCTGCGTCGAGGGCCGTTTGATAGGATGCCTTCATCTGGCCGAGAATCTGCGGTTCTCCCAGGATCATGGAATCCAGGCCGGCGGCTACCCTTAATGCATGGCGGACCGCCGCGTCGTCTGTGTAGGTATAGATGTGATCTTTCAGGTTACCCTGGCAGAGATTATGAAACTGACAAAGCCAGCGGGTGATCGGATCGAATCCCTGCTGCTCCTGGGCACAATACAGCTCGGTCCGGTTGCAGGTCGACAGAATAACGGCCTCGCGTACGCCGTCCAGTGCAGTCAGCTCGGCCAGCGCCTGGCCCAGCCGTTCCGCCGGGAATGCGACCTTGCCACGCACCTCGACAGGCGCCGTGGTGTGATTAATGCCTAGAACGGTCAGGTGCATAAGGGATATTCAGGATAATCCGGAAAGAACCGCAAAATTCTGCATTGCCGGGTATGTTAATACAAGTTGGGAGCAAATCCCGCGGGCAGAACCGGCATTATATATCCACGCCGAACATTTTACGCGCTTTGGAGTCACAGGAGCACAGTGAGACTGATAGAATAACGCCATGGAGAAAACCATGAAAGGACTGGAGAGGATGAAATATCGCTTAGGGCTTGTAATTTTGCTGCTTGGCTCGGTGGCCGCATGTGCCATTCAGGATAGCAAGCCTGCCGCGCAGTCATACTCGCCCGCTGCCTCGCAGGAGCAGGTTCCGGATGAGAAGCCGGAGACAGCGGCGGAAGTCGACGATGCACTCACCCAACCGCTTTCAAAGGAGATGATGTACGACATCCTGCTCGCCGAGATTGCCGGGCAGCGCGGTGTACTGGATGTCTCTGTGCCGTACTACCTGCGCGCGGCCGAGCAGGCGGAAGATCCCCGGGTTGCCGAACGTGCCGTGCAAATTGCCATGTATGCCAAGGAATTCGATGTGGCCAAGCGGGCCGCACGACGCTGGGTCGCCCTGGACAGCGAAAACCCCGAGGCGCATAAATTACTCACGGCACTTGCCCTGCGTACCGGCGATATGGATGAAGTGGTCGCGCAAATGGGTTACCTGCTGAGCATCACGGAACAACCGCAGGATGGCTACCGGCTCGCAACAGCCATACTGGCACGCAATGCCGACAAGCTGGCGGCGTTGACAGCGATGGAGCAACTGGTCGCTAATAACCCCGACAGCCCGTATGCCCAAATGGCCCTGAGCCGCACTGCGATTCTGGCCGATCAGCTTGAGCAGTCGCTGGAAGCGGTCAACAGCGCCCTGGCGCTGCAGCCCGGTCTGGATGAGGCCCTGATTCTCAAGGCGCAGATCCTCGTCAGCATGCAACGCAAGGATGAGGCGCTTGTTCTCATGCGCGAGGCGACCACCAGCTACCCGCAGAACCTGGATATGCACTTTGCCTATGCGCGCTTGCTGCTGGATGCAGAAGATCTCGAGGGTGCCCGTGAGCAGTTCAGCCAGGTTGTCAGGCGAGAGCCGGATAATGTGGATGCGCTCTATTCGCTGGGATTACTGGAGCTGGAGGTCGGGCGTTACAGGGCCGGGGAAAAACATCTCAGGAAGTTGCTCTCGCTGAAACAGAGAGAACAAAGCGCCTATTACTACCTTGGTTACGCAGCCGATAAACAGGGTAAGGACGCGCAGGCGGTTGAGTGGTACCGCAAGGTGGACTCGGGTGATTTCCTGAGCCAGGCACAACTGCACGCTGCAGAAATAATGGTTCGTCAGGGCAGGATGGAAGCCATGCAGGAATACCTGCTGGAGTTGCGCCGCGAGAATCCTGAAAAGTCCGTGGACTTCGTTCTTATCGAGGGCCAGGTATTGTCGGATGCGGGTTACCTGGAAGAGGCCTCCGCTGTCTACGGGCGGGGGCTCGATGCCGATGCGGATAACGAGGACCTGCGCTACGCCCGGGCACTGGTCGCACAGAAGCAGGGACAGCTGGATCTTGCCGAAAGGGATATGCGCCACATCCTCGCTAATGATCCGGATAACATTCGTACCCTGAATGCACTCGGCTACACACTCGCTGACCAGACGGACCGCTATCAGGAGGCGCTCGGCTATGTCAGCAGGGCGTATCAGCAAAAACCGGATGATCCGGCAATCATCGACAGTATGGGCTGGGTGAATTTCCGCCTGGGTAACCTGACAGAGGCACGCCGTTACCTGGAGCAGGCCTGGGAAATGACAGGTGACAGCGAAATCGGCGCCCATCTCGGCGAGGTTTTGTGGGCGCTGGGTGAGTATGAGGCCGCACGCAGGATCTGGGCCGAGGCAAAGGCTGAGGACCCAAACAACCCGGTATTACTCGATGTTTTGGAGAGAATCAGTCCGTGACAGGCTGGGCTGCGCGTTTGACAGACGTGTGGCAGTGCATCGAGTTGCATGCCCGGGCCCGTCGCGCCCTTTGCAACACAAGCAGGCATTGGTTCCTGTCCGGCTTCCCGGCAGCACTGCTGCTGAACGGCTGTGCGGTTACCCCGACGCTCGAAACCTGGCAGTCCCCCACAGCGACGCAGTACAGCGACTGGCAATTTACCGGTCGGGTTTCACTGGTACAGGAAGAACAGGGCTGGCATGCCGGGATATCCTGGCAGGAGCATGGGGACCGATTTCAGCTGCAAATATCCGGACCGCTGGGACAGGAGGCATTCCGGCTGACGGGTAATGCTGCAGGCGTAATACTGGAGGATAAAAAAGGCAAGAAGACCAGCGCCCGGGATGCGAACAGTCTGCTGTTGCAGACCACCGGCTGGAGTTTGCCGGTCAACGGATTGAGATACTGGGTGCGCGGACTCGTTGTACCCGGCGAAAAGGCACGTGAGCGCCGTGATCTTCAGGGCCGGTTACTGGAGCTTGAGCAATCCGGCTGGTCTATAAATTACAGCCGCTATCATTTTGTAGACGATCTCGGCTGGCCGGCAAAACTGCAACTTGTCCGCGATGATGTCAGCGTACGGCTGGTGATTGATAAATGGCGGCCCGGCATGTCCGCCGGTCCCGGGATGTGAGCGACTTCGGCATCCCGGCCTCCGCCAGTGGTCCCTGGCCGGCTCCCGCCAAGCTCAACCTGTTTCTGCATATCACCGGGCGGCGGGCGGACGGTTACCATGAGCTGCAGACCCTGTTTCAGTTTCTGACCTACGGCGACTGGCTGTATTTTGATATCCACGACGGCGAGGACATTGCCCTGTGCGGGACGCCCGCCGGGGTGCCGCAGGCGGACGACCTGTGCGTGAAAGCGGCACACCTGCTGCACGAGGCTGCCGGGCGCGCCGCCGGTGTGACCATCTATAACGACAAGCGCCTGCCGCCGGGCAGTGGCCTGGGGGGCGGCAGCTCCGATGCGGCAACCACACTGATTGTGTTGAATAAGCTCTGGCGGCTGGGGCTGGAGACCCGCCAACTGGCAGCACTTGGCCTGCGGCTGGGAGCAGACGTCCCGGTATTCATCCATGGGTATGCGGCCTGGGCCGAGGGTGTGGGCGAGATCCTTACGCCGGTGAGCCCGCCGGAAGGCTGGTTTTTGGTCGTGATTCCACCGGTAAGCGTTTCAACTGCCGATATTTTTTCCGACGCGGAATTGACACGGGACACGCCGCGGATGAGAATACCCGACCTTGTTTCGGGCTGCGGCCAAAACGATTGCGAGGCACTGGTTCGACGCAGGTACCCGGAAGTCGCAGCGGCACTCGATTGGCTGGGTCAATTTTCTCCGGCAAGCATGACCGGTACGGGTGGAAGCGTGTTCGCCGCCTTTGATTCGGAGGCGGATGCACAGCGTGTAGCAGACCAGCTGCCGGAAGGTTGGGAAAGTTTTATTGCCCGGGGGGTCAATCGGTCGCCCTTGCTGTCAGCAATGGAGTGATCGCGGCAACAGTTCCGCGTGCGTACCTTGAATTACTTTTTAATGGGACGTCGCCAAGTGGTAAGGCCCGGGGTTTTGATCCCCGTATTCGCAGGTTCGAATCCTGCCGTCCCAGCCATATTTAAAAGGTGGACTGCAGTAAACTGACGGCAGGATGAGAACCGTAAGGTTCGACTCGAGCGCGTAGCGCGAGAGAACGACGGGAGCAAGGCGAACGTCGGCCCCGCAGGGGTGAGGCGCGCAGCGCCGAATAATCCTGCCGTCCCAGCCATATTTAAAAAGGTGGACTGCAGTAAACTGACGGCAGGATGAGAACCGCAAGGTTCGACTCGAGCGCGCAGCGCGAGCTGGCATTTCCGATACGCCTGGAAGCTGAAAAATTATTATGAATGGTTTGCGTGAATCCGACTCTGATAACCGGATGATGGTTTTTACCGGGAATGCGAATACCCAGCTCGCGCAAAACATTGCAAGCCAGCTGCGGTTAACGCTGGGCAGTGCACATGTCGGCAGCTTCAGTGACGGGGAAGTCCAGGTGGAAATCCTGGAGAACGTGCGCGGCAAGGATGTTTTCATTATCCAGTCGACTTGTGCGCCCACCAACGACAATTTAATGGAATTGCTGGTTATGGTGGATGCCGTGCGGCGTGGATCGGCGTGGCGCATTACCACGGTCATTCCCTACTTCGGTTACGCACGCCAGGATCGCCGGCCGCGTTCCGCGCGGGTAC
>JBATIF010000092.1:0-4269 GCA_049667605.1 Gammaproteobacteria bacterium | reverse complement strand
GGGGCCTGGTCAGCTGGCAGGAGATATTTCCGGGCCTGGTGCCGAGGATTCTTTCCTACCGCAAGCGCGGGCAGTCTGCTTCGCTGTTGATCGAACACCTGGCCGGACTGACATTCGAGCAGATCCTGCTGCATGAGCCAGCGCGCCTGCTCAGGGAAACCCAGAAGCAGCTGCACCGCACCCTCGGGAAAGTCTGGCGCGAGACGCATACCGATACGCCGGTTTGCGCCGCCTACATGCGGCAGCTGTCAAAGCGCCTGGAGGACGTTTATTCCATCCACCCGGAGTTTCGCCAGCCCGACAGCCGCATCTGTGGCAAGTCCGTTGCCTCGTTCGGTGCCTTGCTGAAACAGGCAAACAGGCTCGAGGCCGGGATCAGGGCGCCGTTTTCGGTGTATATTCACGGTGATTTCAACGTCGATAACATCATCTATGACCCACTGGACCGGAAAATCAATTTCATCGACCTGCACCGCTCGCGGTACATGGACTACGTGCAGGATGTCTCGGTCTTCATGGTGTCCAACTACCGCCTGCAGGTGTTCGATGCGCCGCTGCGCAGGCGTATCATGATGCTGACGCGGGAGTTCTACCGGTTTGCAGCCGACTTTGCCGACAAGTCCGGTGACAAGACATTCGAGTTGCGCCTGGCCCTGGGCCTGGCGCGTTCGTTTGCCACCTCGACGCGTTTCATCCTCGACAAGTCACTCTCGCGTGCCATGTTCCTGCGAGCCCGTTACCTGCTCGAGCGCCTGCTGGCGGCTGACCTGAAGAAACCAGCGTCATTCCGCGTCCCCGTCCGGGAGATTTTCATTGGCTGATTACCGCATCGGCGTTGTCGGTATACCGGGGAAATGGTCCACGGAAACTCTCGCCGATGCCGTCGAGAAAAGCACCGCTCAGCGGCTGGTAATCGATATGGCCGGCGTCAGCCTCGACCTGGAACAGCAGCGCCTGGTTTTTCAGGACATCGATTTATGCCGGCTGGATGCGCTGATCATCAAGAAGATCAGCGCCCGCTACAGTCCCGCCACGCTGGACCGCCTGGAACTTCTGCGTGTTGCCGAGCAGGCCGGGGTCCGCGTCTTCAGCCGGGCGGAGAACATGCTGCGCCTGATTGACCGCCTGAGTTGCACGGTCACCCTGCGCAACGCCGGCATCCCGATGCCGGCGACCCGTGTCACCGAGGATGTCGGTTTTGCGATGGCGGCCGTGGAGGATTTTGGCAGTGCAGTCTTCAAGCCGTTGTATTCCACCAAGGCACGCGGCATGTGCGTGATCGAGGCACACCGCGACCCGGACGGGGTTGAGCGTGAGATTCGCGAATTCCAGGCGGACAACCCGGTGATGTATATCCAGCAGAAAATCGATTTGCCGGGACGGGACCTGGGGATGGTGTTCCTGGCGGGCGAATACCTGGGCAGTTATGCCAGGGTGTCGAAAGGCGATGCCTGGAACACGACCATACACAGTGGTGGGCGGTATGAATCGTATACGCCGCCGGATGATGTGATCGAACTTGCACGGCGGGCCCAGGCGCTGTTCGATATGGACTTCACCACGGTCGATGTCGCCGAAACGGATGCCGGCCCGATCGTATTCGAGGTCTCCGCATTTGGCGGGTTTCGCGGTGCCCTGGAAGGCATCGGCATCGACGCCGCCGGTTTGTATGTCGACTACGTACTGCGTCAACTTGACAGATGAGATGCGGGAGGAAGAACGATGGACACCACAGTGGATTCTGCCGTGGCTGAATTACAGGACGATGCGTCTTTGTGCGCCGATGAACTCTATCTGGCGCTCGGCGAATGCGTGCTCAGAGTGCGCTCCAACTCAACGGAACTGCAGGCAGTGCTTGCGGACTATTTCTCGCATGTCGCAAGCGAGGCAAACACGCCCGACATCGAAATCATTGCCATCGAGCGCGATGCACCGGAACTCGAGCTGGACTTCATCGACTGGAAACGCGAGCCGGGCAAGACCGGCCGCAAGGATTCCTATGCAGACCTGCCGGGCGGACGCCTTGTCCGCAAGGTACGTACCGGCATGGTCTTTCTGCAGAGCGAACAGCACCGCATCGCTGCCGGACCCTGCAGGAAATATGACAACCAGGTGATAAATTTCATTAATTCCCAGTACATGAACTGGCTGCAAAACCGGGGCTGGCTGATCTGTCATGCCGCCGGGCTCGTCTACCGGGGGAAGGGGCTCGGAATTGCCGGGTTTTCAGGTGGCGGAAAATCCACCCTGATGCTGCACCTGCTCGACAATGATGAGGTCGCTTACCTGACCAATGATCGCCTCTTCATGCATGCCGGTTCCGGCAAGGTGGAGGCACGCGGCATACCGAAATTGCCGCGCATCAATCCCGGTACCATCGTCCACAACCGGAAGCTGCAGGATCTCATCCCGGCGCCGCAGCGCGAGGCCCTGCTCAAGTTGCCGGCCGCGGAACTGTGGGAACTCGAGGAAAAGTACGATGTTCATATCGACAGGATCTACGGGCCCGGGCGGATTACAGCCGAGGCGCCCCTTTCGGCATTCCTGATTCTGGACTGGCAGCGCGATAGTGACAGGGACCTGCAGGTTGAGCGGGTGGACCCGGCTGAACACCTTGAGCTGCTGGGTGCATTGATGAAATCACCCGGCCCGTTCTACCAGCACCCGGACGGTACCTTCCAGCAGGATACCGAGCTCTTTGATGAGACGGCCTACCTGGATGCGCTGGAAAATGTTGCTGTCTACGTAGCCAGGGGGCGGGTTGATTTTTCCGCCCTGTCGAATCGCTGCCTGCACGAGCTGCTGGCCTGAGTGCAGTACACGGAGTAAATTGACCATGACACGTGAACTCCTGATTTTCCGCCATGGCAAGTCCGACTGGGATACCGGTGTTGATGATTTTCATCGACCGCTGAAGGACCGTGGCAAACGTGCAGCCCAGCGTGTCGGGGCATGGCTTGCGCAGCATGACATGGTACCTGACCTCATTATCACGTCACCGGCGGAACGTGCGCTGGTCACAGCACAGAAGGCCTGCAAGGCCATGGGTAACAGCGACGAGGCGATAGTGCGGGACGAACGCATCTACGCAGCTGGCCTCGATGAGTTGCTTCAAGTACTCGAGGACTGTCCGCAGGATGCGGACCGGGTCATGCTGACAGGGCATAACCCGGGGCTGGAAGAGCTGCTTGTCTGGCTGGCCAATGACGAGGTACCGCTGCCGGACGATGGCAAACTTTTACCGACTGCAACGTTGGCCAGGTTACAGATGCCGGCTGACTGGCGTGCACTGGTAGCCGGCTGTGCCCGCCTGCTTTCCATAACACGCCCCGCGACCCTGCCGAAGAAATTTCCCTACCCGGCACCGGACGGCAGCGAGCAGCGTGACCGGCCCGCCTACTACTATACCCAGTCGGCCGTGATTCCCTATCGCGTGCGCGACGGCAAACTGGAAATACTGGTCATCGCGTCAAGTAAAAAGAATCACCTGGTTGTGCCGAAAGGCATCCAGGAGCCGGGGCTTACACCCCGGGCGTCAGCAGCGCGGGAGGCGCTGGAAGAGGCGGGCATCGAGGGCGAGGTTGCTGCTGCAGCACTCGGCAGTTATAGCTGCGAAAAATGGGGCGCTACCTGTACCGTCGCCGTCTATCCCATGAAAGTCACCCGCATCATAGCTGAACAAGACTGGGAGGAAAGTCACCGCGGACGCAAGTGGATGAGCCCTGCAAAGGCGGCCGGGCGGTTGAAACAGGCGGAACTCGGGCCGCTGGTCAAAAAGCTGGAATCCATGTTCTAGTGCTGTATGCCCGTGAGAATTCCGGATCTAGCGCACCCGGGGGCTTTGCAGCAAGGCGCAGCGTGCGGGCGATGGCAATCGCCGGCGGGACACGCCTTGCCACGGATGCTGACCGGTTTACCAGGCATGGATTTTTCAAGGTGAAAGAGCACTAAATGGCCAGGCTGATTGCAGCCCTCGTTCGGCATGGCGACTATCACCAGGTGCCGGATACTCCCAGTGCCCACCAGCCCTGGCCGCTCACCCGCGAAGGTGAGACACAGGCTGAGGAGGGCGCGCGTGAACTGCATGACCTCCTTGTTCGCAATGGCTGGGGCCTGCTGCCTTCGATTGATTCATCGCACATGTTGCGCGCCTGGCAGACGGCCAGGATATTCGCAGACAGGTTTTCCGGCCCGGCCGCCTCGACGCCGCACGTCGAGAGTTATGACGCCCTGGCTGAACGAGGCGTTGGTTGCCTGGCCAACCTGACT
>JBATIF010000091.1:0-22358 GCA_049667605.1 Gammaproteobacteria bacterium | reverse complement strand
TACTGTCCCCAACGGCGTTCAATATCCAGAACTGGCGATTTGTCGTGGTTGGCGCCCCGGCGTTGCGGCAACAGATCAGGGCGGCCGCCTGGGACCAGGCGCAGGTGACGGATGCGTCGCTGTTTATTGTGCTGTGTGCCGACCTGAAGTCATGGGAGAAACAGCCGGCTCGCTACTGGGCCAATGCCGATGAACCGGTCCAGGCCTTTATGCTGCCGGCGATCGATGCCTACTATCGGGACAAGGACCAGGTGCAGCGCGATGAAGCCATGCGCTCCTGCGGCATTGTTGCACAGACCCTGATGCTTGCCGCGAAGTCTATGGGCTACGACTCATGCCCGATGGATGGCTTCGATTTCGACAAGGTTGCCGAACTGATTCACCTTCCCGATGACCACGTGATCGCCATGTTCGTGGCGATTGGCAAGGGTACAAAAGAGGCGTGGCCGCGACCGGGCCAGTTGGCCCTGGATGAGGTGGTCATTAAAAACAGCTTTGCGTAGCGACATGGTTCAAGTGTGTCACTGCGCGTTTATGCGGAAATTCTGCTTCCCCTGATTGAGGGTATTGGCCGAATGAATTCGGCCCCACAACGGTAATCCAGCCGCTCGATTTGGGGAAGAGCCATTTAAGGAAGGTCTGATCAAGCATGCGCCATTTCATCCTGACCTGGTTTTTCCGCCTGTTATACTTCAGCGGTGAATAAACCAATGGATGACTTGCAACAGGCACATGATCACCTGGATGAGGGCGTGGTGTTTCACGTCCACGATGTCACCAAGATTTACCAGATGGGCGAGGTGCAGGTGCATGCCCTGCGCGGTGTTGACCTGGACCTGTATGGCGGTGAGTTCGCGGTGTTGCTCGGCGCCTCGGGCAGCGGCAAGTCAACGCTGCTGAATATTCTCGGCGGGCTGGATACGCCGAGCGGCGGTCATGTGCTCTACGGCGATCGCGATCTGACCCGCGCCACTGAAGGCGAGCTGACGCAATACCGGCGTTTCCATGTCGGTTTCGTGTTCCAGTTTTACAACCTGATTCCCAGTTTGACGGCGCGCGAGAACGTCGCCGTGGTGACCGAGATTGCGAAGGACCCCATGCAGCCGGAAGACGCGCTGGCGCTGGTCGGGCTGGGTGAACGCCTGGATCATTTTCCGGCCCAGCTTTCCGGCGGCGAGCAACAGCGGGTTGCCATCGCGCGCGCTATTGCCAAGAACCCGCGCGTGTTGTTATGCGACGAACCGACCGGCGCACTCGATTCGGAAACCGGCATCGTGGTGCTGGAGGCATTGCAGCGCGTCAACCAGGAGCTCGGTACCACCACGGCCGTGATCACCCATAACGCGGCCATCGCGCAAATGGCGGACCGGGTAATTCGCCTCTCCGACGGCCGTATCAGCGAAGTACACGTCAACAAGACCAGGCTCGCACCCGATCAGCTCAGCTGGTAACCGTTTCCGCCATGAAGGCTATTGACAGAAAACTTGTTCGTGAACTCTGGGGCATGCGCATGCAGGCGCTGGCGATCGCGATGGTGATTGTCAGCGGCGTGTCGATCTTCATCATGTCCCTGAGTACGCTGGACTCATTATACGAAACCCGCGAAAGCTATTACCGCGATCATCATTTTGCCCATGTGTTTACCTCTCTGAAACGCGCACCGCTGTCACTGCTCGGGCGTATCGAGGAGATCCCCGATGTCGACAAGGTGGAATCGCGCGTGGTCGCCTATGTGAATATCGATGTCGCGAGTTTTAACGACCCGGTCAGCGGCCACCTGGTCTCGTTGCCTGACAACAGCCGCGGCCTGTTGAACCAGATCTACCTGCGCAAGGGGCGTCTGCCCGAGCCGGGCCGCGATAACGAGGTGCTGCTCAGCGAGGAGTTTGCCGATGCCCATGGCCTGCAGGCCGGCGACACCCTGCGCGCCACCATCAACGGACGGCGCAAGACGCTGACGGTGGTCGGCCAGGCGCTGTCGCCGGAATATATTTACCAGATTGCGCCCGGCGCCATGTTCCCCGATTTCCAGCGTTACGGGGTGCTGTGGATGGCACGCAAGCCACTGGCAAGTGCCTACGACATGGACGGCGCGTTCAACGACGTCACGCTCACGCTGGGCAAGGGCGGCAACGAGCAGGATGTCATCGATCGGCTCGATGAGCTGCTCAAACCCTACGGTGGCATCGGTGCCTATGCGCGCAAGGACCAGCTCTCGAATCGTTTTTTGTCGGAGGAGCTGAAACAGCAGCGCACGATAGCCACCGTGTTCCCGGTGATTTTTTTCGGCGTGGCGGCGTTCCTGCTCAATGTGGTCATCAGCCGCCTGATCAGCCTGGAGCGCGAACAGATCGCCGGCCTGAAGGCGTTTGGCTACAGCAACTTCGCTGTTGGCCTGCATTACACCAAGCTGGTGCTGATGATCGTCTCCATCGGCGTCGTCGGCGGCATCGGCGCCGGCATCTGGATGGGCAGGGGCATGAGTCACGTCTACATGGAGTTCTACAGCCTGCCTTTTATGGTCTATACGCTCAAGCCGCAGGTGATTGTTGCCGCGATAGTGATCAGTTTCGCGGTGGCCATACTGGGCACGCTGTACGCCGTGCGCAGCGCCGCCCGGCTGCCGCCCGCCCAGGCGATGCGCCCGGAGCCGCCGGCAATCTACCATGCCACCGTGATTGAACGCCTCGGGCTGCAGCGCTGGTTTTCCCAGCCGACGCGCATGATCCTGCGCCACATCGAACGCCAGCCGCTGAAGTCGCTGCTGACGACCCTTGGCATCAGCATGGCCTGCAGCATCATGATGATCGGTGGTTTTCAGGAAGGCGCCATCGATCACATGGTCGATGTGCAATACGGCATGAGCCAGCGTGAGGACCTGGTTGCGAACTATACCGAGCCAAGTTCGCTGCGTGCGCTCTATTCGCTGCGCAGCCTGCAGGGAGTGGAACACGTCGAGGGTTTTCGCAACGTGCCGGCGAGGCTGCAGTTTGAACATCGATTTTATCGCACCTCGGTGCAGGGTATTCAACCCGGAGGGGAGTTGAAGCGTCTGCTCGATACCGACCTGAACAGGATCGAGCTGCCCGCGAACGGAGTCATTCTCACCGACTACCTGGCCGAACTCCTGCATATCAAGCCCGGCGATTTGCTCACCATCGAGGTGCTGGAGGGCAGCCGCCCCACGGTGCAGGTGCCGGTCGTTGCTACCGCGAAAGAGTACCTGGGGGTGAATGCCTACATGCAACGCGAGGCATTGAACCGTTTATTGAAGGAGGGCGATGCCATCTCCGGTGCCCTGTTGAAAGTAGACCAGCGTTACCAGCGCGAGGTCTATGCCGCGCTCAAGGAGATGCCGCGCATCGCCGGTGTGGTCGAGCAGCGCTCGGCGATCGATGCCTTCTACGAGACCATGGCCGAAACTATCCTGTTTTTTACCTTCATCACCACCCTGCTGGGTGCGAGCATATCTTTCGGCGTGGTCTACAACAGCATGCGCATCGCCCTGTCGGAGCGTAACCGCGAACTGGCCAGCCTGCGCGTGCTCGGTTTCGAGCGCGGCGAGGTCGCCTATATCCTGCTTGGCGAGCTGGGGCTGCTGACGCTGCTGGCGATTCCGCTGGGAATGCTCATCGGTTATGGTTTGTGCGCCTACCTGGCGTACCAGTTCGATTCCGATCTGTACCGCATTCCGCTGGTGCTGGGCATGAAGGTCTATGCCTTTGCCGCGCTGGTGGTGATCGTGTCATCCATAATTTCAGCCATAATGATCTGGCGTAACCTGGCCCATCTCGATATGGTTGCCGTACTCAAGAGCAAGGAGTAAATGATGACCATCCCGCTGCGCCAACATCCGGTCGTAACTCTGGTAGCCGTGCTGATTATTGCGCTGCTGGTGTGGGGCTTCTGGCCACAGCCGGTACTGGTCGAAGCCGTTGAGGTGAAGCGCGCCGCGCTGTCCGTCACCATAGAAGAAGAGGGCCGCACCCGGGTTATCAACCGCTACGTCATTGCGGCCCCGGTAGATGGTGTGGCCTGCCGGGTAGACCTGGATGTCGGCGATGCCGTTGAAAAGGGAAAGGTGCTGCTCGGTATTACCCCGCTGCAATCGCAGGTGCTCGATTCACGCAGCCGAGCCCAGGCCATGGCGCAGGTGTCGGCGGCCGAAGCGGCCTTGCGCGCAGCCAAAGAACAGGCCCGCGCAGCCACAGCGTCAGCACAACTTGCCATGACCGAACTTAACCGTCTGCGATCACTGGTTGAGAAGGGCCTGATTTCTCGCGAGGCATTCAACAAGGCTGAAACCGAAGCGCAGACCAGCGCGGCGGCGAAACGCTCGGCGGTTTTCAATGTCGACGTGGCCAGCCATGAGCTGGAGGCCGCCGAGAGCGTACTTGAATACAGCGATGGCACGAACGGTGAACCGGCCGAACGGGTGCCGGTGCGTTCCCCTGTTGATGGCAGGATCCTGAAAGTCGTGCGCGAATGCGAAGGCCCGGTGCGCACCGGCGAGCCGCTGCTGGAGGTCGGTGATCCAGGCGTGCTGGAGGTGGAAGTCGATGTGCTCTCCGCCGATGCCGTGAAGGTCACGCCGGGCATGAAGGTGCTGTTTGACCGCTGGGGCGGCGAGCAACCGCTGCAAGGCAGGGTGCGGAATATAGAGCCGGTCGGCTTTACCAAGATTTCCGCCCTGGGGGTGGAAGAGCAGCGGGTGCTGATCATCTCCGACTTTACCAGCGCGGCAGAACAATGGCAGCGCCTCGGTGACGGTTACCGGGTCGAGGCGCGTTTTATACTCTGGCACGAAGATGATGTCCTGCAGGTGCCGGCCAGCAGCCTGTTCCGCTACAACGAGGGCTGGGCCGTGTTTGTCATCGAGGGCAATCGCGCCGTACGCCGCGAGGTCAGTATTGGGCAGCGCAACGGCCTGAGCGCGCAGGTCCTCGAGGGCCTTGTTGCGGGGGACGTGGTGGTCAACCATCCCGGTGACGATGTCGAGGACGGGGTGCGCATTAAGGTGCGCTAGATGAATGTCGGTCGTTTGCTGCGTTTTACAAGCAGCAGGAATGCAACGTCAGGGTGCCATATGGATTTAAAGATATTACTGACGGTTTTTACTGCGGTGTTCATAGCTGGGTGACAAGATGCAGCTGGTGACGCTGTTGTTTGCGGCGGACAAGGAAGTGAGCAAATGGACGGTATCTCTCGGGGCCTCATCGGCCCTGATCGTTGCCTCGGGGATCGGGGTGCTCGCGGGGGGTGTCATTTCCCGGTATGTCAGTGAGCGCTACCTGCACTACATCGCGGGTATCGGCTTCGTCGGCATCGGGATCTGGACGCTGGTCAAGGCGTGAGCGGCTGCCTCGCGGTTCAGGGTGGCTCGCCAGGGTTTGTTTTCAGGGGGTATGGATGAGCGAACAGGAATATGCAGGTTTCTGGATCAGGGTCGGTGCTTCAATGATAGACACCATCCTGCTGATGATCATCATTTTCCCGGTGGTCACGGCGATATACGGCAAGGACTACTGGTCGGACGAATCGCTTGTACAGGGTTTCTGGGATGTGATGTTCAGCTACTTACTGCCGGCGGTCGTGGTTATTGTCTTCTGGGTTTACAAGTCGGCAACGCCGGGAAAGTTGATGACCAGGCTGACCATTGTCGATGCAAAGACCGGCGGCAAGCCTTCGACCGGGCAATTTATCGGGCGCTACCTTGCGTACTACCTGTCAGCGATACCGCTTTGTCTTGGCTTCATCTGGATTGCCTTTGATAAACGCAAGCAGGGCTGGCATGACAAACTGGCGGGTACGGTGGTGATACGGGACCATCGATCCGAGCCGGTCAGCTTCGAAAACCAGGCATAGCCGTCGCGTCATCCGCGCTCCGGCTACCGGCGCACTTGTGCGCAGGACGTGGTAAACAACAGGAGTAGGGCAGTGACGATAAATGGCGGGTGTTTTTGCGGTGCAGTCAGGTACAGGATCGAGGGGAAGCTGCGGGATGCCCGCTCCTGCCATTGCTCCATGTGCCGCAAGGCATTCAGCGCCCAGGCCTCGGCCTATGCGCTGGTTGAGCCCGATGAATTCACCTGGGTGTCAGGAGAAGACAGGCTGGGCAGTTATGAATCAGGCGGCGGGATGGGTTTAAGGTTCTGCAGCGTATGCGGCTCAACGCTGTGTGGCACGTCCGCTGGCAAGGTGCACGGTGTCACGCTGGGGTGTGTAGACGGCGATCCGCAAATCACGCTGGGCATGCATATTTTTGTCGGCTCGAAGGCCGCCTGGGAAACGATTCCGGAGGGTGTTCCACAGTATGCAGAATGGCCGCCTGGAAAAATGCCTGATCAGGCAAGATAAGTAAAACGCGCCCGAATGACAGGAGGCCGGGGCCTATTTGTACCTGTATAAATCGATGAAATGTGCAACCGGCAGCCTTTATTCATCCTGGACGGTATGACTATCTACCCAAAAAAAACGGCCCACAAGGGCCGTTTTTTTATTGAACAGGCTGGCGGCTCAGGCCAGCATTGCTTTTTTCAATTTGCCAAGGGCGTTTTTTTCGAGCTGGCGGATGCGTTCAGCCGATATGTCAAAGCGGGCTGCAAGTTCATGCAGGGTGCTTTTTTCATCGGCCAGCCAGCGCTCCTCGAGGATGATCCGGCTGCGCTCATCAAGTATCTTCAGCGCCTCGGCCAGATCGGCAGTATTGGTCGAGCTCGACTGCTGCTGCTCAACGGCAAGTGCAGGGTCATTCGATGCATCGGTCAGGTAGGCTGCCGGTGCGAAGCAGCGCGTGTCTTCATCGTCATCTGCCGCACCCAGATCGAAGCCAATGTCCTGGCCACTGAGGCGTGACTCCATTTCCTGGACGACTTCCGGTTTCACACCGAGGTCCTCGGCGATGCCGTTGACTTCGTCCTGATTCAGCCAACCAAGGCGCTGTTTCTTGCCGCGCAGGTTAAAGAACAGCTTGCGCTGTGCCTTGGTGGTGGCGACTTTCACGATGCGCCAGTTACGCAGGATGAATTCGTGCATCTCGGCACGCACCCAGTGCACGGCATAGGACACCAGGCGCACGCCGGCATCCGGGTCGAAGCGCTTGACCGCCTTCATCAGGCCAATGTTGCCTTCCTGAATCAGGTCAGCAAGTGCCAGGCCGTAGCCGCTGTAACCGCGTGCGATGCGTACCACGAAGCGCAGGTGTGACATCACCAGGATGCGCGCTGCATCGAGGTCGTTGTCGCGCTGCAGGCGCACGGCCAGCTCGTGCTCTTCCTCGGCACTGAGCACTGGCACGGCGAACGCCGCGCGGATGTACTGATCCACGCTGCCGGTAGGCAGAGGTATGACAAGTGACTGATTTTTAATAACTAAGTCGGTGGTCATAAGGACTCCCTGATTACTGTTGCTAACAATCTTAGCACTCACGTAATGAGAGTGCCAATTGGATGAAAAGTTCCAGGGAAATCGGCAACCCTGGGGCTTACTTGAGGCTTCCGGGCAGGTGCTGGCCGGTTCTGAAAACCCGGGGCCGGGGGGTGCGACGAAACTCCGGTTCCCCGGTGCTTCAGCCGGGCTGCGGTTGCGGGGCTCAGCCCGGGCGGATGGCGCTGAGGTGACGCCCGACCGCCAGCCAGGAGCCGAGCAGTCCGAGCAGGATGCCGGTGCCGAGCAGCAGCAACAGCAGTTGCAGGGGCAGGGTCTGCAGGCTGAAGCCGCTTTGGTAGAGACTGGCCAGTTTTGTGACCGGGGCAGAGAGCACCATAAAACTGATTTCGACCAGTAACCAGGCAATGATCGCGCCCAGCGCGCCGTACCAGATACCGCTGTAGAGAAACGGGCGGCGCACGAATCCGTTGGTGGCGCCGATCAGCTTGATGACCACGATTTCATCGCGTCGATTCTGGATCTCCAGCCGGATGGTATTGCCAATGACCAGTAATACCGCCAGTGCCAGCAGTAAACTGATGACCAGCACAGCGCGTTGTGCGATATCGATCATGGCATAGAGTCGTTGTACCCATTCCAGGTCGAGCTGTGCAAATTCGGTTTCCGGCAGTTTGTCGAACTTGTCACGCAGCGCTGCGGCTGTGTCAGGTGTGGCATGCGCCGCGACCGGCTGCACGATGAGCACATTCGGCAGCGGGTTGCGCTCAAGTGCACCGAGTACATCCGCGAAGCCCGAGTGGCCGCTGAACTCATCGAGTGCCTGTTGCGGTGTGATCAGTTCTACACGCTCAATCTCCGGCCAGCCAAGTACAGTTTGCACCAGTTGCGTGACGGCGGCCGGCGCTACCGGGTCCTTGAGAAATATGGACAGAGATGCCTGGCCTTCCCAGGAACCACTCAGTCGCTCGACGTTATTCAGTAACAGGTACAGGCCTGATGGCATGGCAAGCGCGATGCCAATGACTGCTGCCGTCATCACAGAGGAAAAACGGTTGCTGGCTATGCGCCTGAGACTGTCGAGTGCAACGCTGGCATGGAGTTGCAGCCAGGTGTGCGGCGACAGCAGGCGGCGCAGCTGGTTGCTCCAGTGGTATTGCGAGTGTCGCTTGTGCCTGGGTGACCGGCTCATGCGGCATCGGTCTCTGTAATCGACAGTCTGCCGTGATCCAGTGACAGCACCGGGTAATCGAGCTCCTCGATCAGCGTGATGTCATGGCTGGCAATCAGCACGCTGACACCGACATCATTGAATTGCGAGAACAGCGCCATGACTTCACGTGACAGGGCGGGGTCGAGGTTGCCGGTGGGTTCATCGGCCAGCAGCAGCATCGGCTTGTTGACGACGGCGCGTGCAATGCCAACGCGCTGCTGTTCACCGCCTGACAGTGTGATGGGCAGGAGTTTTTCCTTGCTTAGCAAGCCAACCTTGTCGAGGGCCGCGCGTACCCTGCGGCCGACTTGCTGGTGCCGGTAGCCGGCGATAATGAGCGGCAGGGCAACATTGTCGAACACGGTCCTGTCGAACAGCAGGTTGTGATCCTGGAAAATGAAGCCGATCTTGCGGCGCACGTAGGGTATGCGGCGGTTGCTGATATTCGAAACATTTCTGCCATCAACAAATATCTGTCCGCGCGTGCTGCGCTCGATCAGGGCGATCAGCTTCAACAGCGTGCTCTTGCCGGCACCCGAATGGCCGGTCAGAAACGCCATCGCACCATTATGCAGGTGGAAGTTGACATTGCTGAGTGCTTCAAAGCCACTCGGGTAGCGCTTGCTGACATTATCGAAGCGGATCATTTTTGTCTGTTAATTCAGTTCCTGTAACTCCCTCTCCCGCCGGGAGAGGGTCAGGGGGAGGGGATGAAACAGCTTGCTGCTTTAAATTGTATCCCCTCATCCCGGCCTTCTTGGTAACTGCTCCTGCGTTACTCTACCACCTGCATCCCTGCAGGCGTCCCGCAGGGAGAAGGGATTGTCTTTTGAGTTGACTGTGATTCGTCAGGTTCTGCTCTGGATTGCTATCCAAGCCTGGTATTCAGGACATCACTCCACTTGTTTTCAACGTAACGCGGTAGAACTATCCCCGCTATCATTCAAACAAGGCATCAACAAATTCACGTGCATCGAATTCGCGCAAATTCTCGATACCTTCGCCGACACCGACAAATCTCAGCGGGATGTTCAGCTGCCGGGCAATGGCAAACACGATACCACCCCTGGCAGTGCCGTCCAGCTTGGTCAGGGTAATGCCGGTAAGCCCGACGGCCTTGTGGAATTCCTGTGCCTGGTTGAGTGCATTCTGGCCGGTGCCGGCATCCACCACCAGCATCACCTCGTGCGGGGCGTGTTCATCGAGCTTGCCCATGACGCGCTTTATTTTTTTCAACTCTTCCATCAGGTTGGACTGTGTGTGGAGTCTTCCCGCGGTATCGGCAATAAGTACATCGATACTGCGAGCACGGGCCGATTGCAGGGCGTCGAAGATCACCGAAGCCGCATCGGCACCCTGCTGCTGTGCAATTACCGCAATATCATTGCGTTCACCCCATGTCTGCAGTTGTTCGACGGCAGCAGCACGAAAGGTGTCGCCGGCAGCGAGCATCACGCTTTTGCCGTCCAGCTGGAAGCGGTGTGCAAGCTTGCCGATGGTGGTGGTTTTTCCGGCACCGTTGATGCCGACCATGAGGATGACAAAAGGCATGGCGGATGCCGCCGGCCTGAGGGGGTGCGAGACCGGTTCGAGAATGCTTTGCATGTGATCGTGCAGGGCGGCCATCAGCGCTTCTGCATCACCAAGCTCCTTGCGGGCCACCTGCTGTGTCAGTTTGTCGATAATCTCACGGGTTGCATCCACGCCGACATCTGCCAGCAGCAGCCGGGTCTCGATGTCCTCGAGCAAATCCTCGTCAATCGACTTGCTGCCAAGGACCAGGTCGGCAATACCCCCGGTCAGGCTTTGACGGGTGCGTGACAGGCCTTCCCTGAGCCGGGAAAAAAGCCCTGTTTTTTCAGGTTTGTCTTTTTCGGCCGATGTTTTGTTTTTTCGGAAACCAAGCATGAAATTATCTGTCAGTAAAAGTTCGGGAATTCTGATGATGGATATCCTATCATCCCATATCCGTTCGGGTTAACCATCGATATTTTGATCTGGAGTGTCTTTATGCGGAGTTTGATTGCAATTATCCTGTTTACTGCCAGCAATCTGCTGCTGGCCGCCGGCGAGGTGCATGAGTACTACCTCGATAATGGTCTCAAGCTGCTTGTCAAAGAGGATCACCGTGCGCCGACAGTGGTCTCGCAGGTATGGTATCGGGTCGGGGCCAGCTACGAGCATGATGGCATCACCGGTGTATCGCATGTGCTGGAACACATGATGTTCAAGGGCACTGACAAATATCCGCCGGGCGAGTTTTCAAGGATAATTGCCGAGAACGGCGGCAGCCAGAACGCCTTTACCAGCCAGGACTTTACCGCCTATTATCAGCGACTGGAAAAAAGCCGCCTGCCGATCAGCTTCGAGCTGGAGGCCGACCGCATGCGCAACCTGCACCTGCAGGATGAGGAATTCCTGAAGGAAATAAAGGTTGTCATGGAAGAGCGCCGCCTGCGTACCGATGACAAGCCTACTTCACTGACTTACGAGCAATTTGTTGCCACGGCATTCATCAGCAGCCCGGTGCGTATTCCGACCATAGGCTGGATGAATGACCTTGAGAACATGCAGGCGGATGACCTGCGGGCCTGGTACAAACGCTGGTATGCCCCGGACAACGCCATTGTCGTGGTAGTCGGTGATGTTGATCCACAGGAGGTGCTGGCGCTGGCGAAGAAATATTTTGGACCTCTGAAACCCGAGAATATCGACCCGCCGAAACCGCGGCTGGAACCGGAACAGAGCGGGCTGCGGAGCATTACCGTGAAGGCGCCTGCCGAGGTGCCCTACCTGGTCCTCGGCTACAAGGTCCCGGTCCTGAAGACGGCCAGTGAGAGCTGGGAGCCGTATGCGCTGGATGTGCTCTCCGGCATCCTCGATGGCGGTGACAGTGCTCGATTTGCCCGCCAGCTGGTTCGCGGCAGCCAGGTTGCCAACAGCGCCGGTGCCAGTTATGACCCCTACGAGCGGCAGCAGGCACTTTTCCTGCTCGATGGTGTTCCTGCCGATGCGCACACCGTGGCCGAGTTGCAGGATGCGCTGCTGGAGCAAGTCAAACGTATCCAGCAAGAACCGGTGAGCGAGGACGAGCTGGCGCGGGTGAAGACATCCGTGGTGGCGGGCGAGGTCTATCAGCAGGACTCGACATTCTACCAGGCCATGCAAATCGGCATGCTCGAGGCGGTCGACCTCGACTGGCGCTTGCTGGATGAATACGTCAAGCGTATCGACGCCGTCACCGCCGAACAGGTACAGGCCGTGGCCAGGAAATATCTCATCGAGGACCGGCTGACCATCGGCATGCTCGACCCGCTACCCATGGAGCAAGAGAAAAAGCAGATATCGGCAGTCACGGGAGGTGGTAATGGGTATTAATCAGGCGGGTCTGCAGACCGCAGGATACCGGACCTTGTGCCTGCTGGTCCTGTTGGCAGGCTGTCTTTTCTGCACCGCCCCGGTGCAGGCAATGCAGCCGATACAGCACTGGCAAACAGACAATGGTGCCCGGGTGTATTTTGTACCGGCACCGGAGTTGCCGATTGTCGATGTTGGCATTACCTTTGCAGCCGGCAGTGCGCGCGATGACGGCAAACCGGGTGTGGCGCAGATGACCTCGATGCTGCTTGACAAGGGCGCGGCCGGCCTCAGTGCCGACGAGATCGCCATTCGTGCAGAGGCGCTCGGTGCAAAACTCTCTACGGGCTCGGCGCGTGACATGGGCTGGCTGACCTTGCGCAGCCTGGCTGATCCCGCCCACCTGCAGCCGGCACTGGCTATCTTCAGGGACGTGCTCAGCAAGCCGGACTTCAAAAAGAAAGATTTCAAGCGCGAGCGTGAGCGCCTGCTGGTGTCGTTGCGGCGCGGCGAACAGTCACCATCGACCATTGCCGGCTACCAGTTTTATTACGCCACTTTTGGCGAGCACCCCTATGCCGCGCGACCCGAGGGCACCGAGGAGTCGCTGACAAAGCTCGTGCCAAAAGACCTGCGCGCCTATCATGATCGGTATTATGTTGCGAGAAACGCCGTGGTTACGATAGTCGGTGATCTCGATCGCAAGGCTGCCGGGACGCTGGCCGCGGAGTTGCTGTCCGGTTTGCCGGCAGGCGCACGCGCGACCCCGGTGCCGCCGGTCCCCCTGCTCGAGAAGGCAAGCGAGAAACAGATTTTTCATCCCTCCTCACAGACCCATGTGCGCATGGGCGCGCCGCTGGTTCGTCGTGGTGATCCCGATTATTTTCCCCTCTACGTTGGTAATCACATCCTCGGTGGCGGCGGGCTGGTATCACGCCTGTTCAAGGAAGTCCGTGAGGATCGCGGGCTTTCATACGGGGTCAGCAGCGCTTTCTCGCCGATGGAGCAGGCGGGCCCCTATACCTTGTCATTGCAAACGAAAAACACGCAGGTTGATGAGGCCATTGCCGTGCTGCGCCAGACCTTGCAGACGTTCATCGAAGAAGGGCCAACGGATGCTGAAGTGGTGGCAGCGAAAAAGAACATTACCGGCGGCTTTCCCCTGCGCATCGAGAGTAATACGAGTATCCGCGAGTATGTAAACATGATTGCGTTTTACGACCTGCCGCTGGATTACCTGGAAACCTTCAACGACAAGGTAACGGCCGTCACACGCGAGCAGATCATGGATGCATTCAAGCGCCGCGTGCAGCCGGACAGGATGGCGACTGTCATCGTAGGCGGCGAGCCTTAAGCCGCTTTCCTTTTCGCTTCTGCGTACAACTACACGGCCTGTCGGGCTTGACCGACAGGCCGTGTTTCGTTGTGCCGGCAGCCGGGCCGCAGTGTGCAGGCATAGACTTGCATGCAAGGACACCCGGTGACGGGCCCGGGCAGGGACGCCCGACTTGTTTGACTGATGCAATTGATGCCTGATCTGCAAATGGTTGTGGTGCAAGGCGGATTGCAATTTCCACGGAGGGACTTATGTCTGGTAACAGGAAATCAGTACTACGACCACTGCGGGGCGCCTGTCTGGGCGCGGCCCTGATGACAGGCGTAACCTGTCATGCAAGTACGGTCATCTCGGAGGTTTTTTATGATGCAGAAGGTGCGGACAACGGCCTTGTATTTGTCGAGTTGTTCGGGCAGCCCGGTACAGTGCTCGACGGGCTGATGCTCGAGGGCATCAATGGCAAAGATGGTGCAGTCTACAGGCAGGTTGCCCTGACGGGTGAGATTCCGCCAGACGGGGTGTTCGTTATCGCGGATGATCAGGGGGATGGTAGCAGCCTGGTTGCACATGCCGATTTGGTTGCCAAGGTGGATTTGCAGAACGGCCCGGATTCAATCGTGTTGCGTAACGCGGCGGCGGTGCTGGATGCCCTCGGTTACGGGGATGTTGGTGCGGGTGTATTTGCCGGGGAAGGCCATGCCGCGATCGATGTTCTTGCTGGCCACAGCCTTGCGCGTATTAATCCCCGGCTGGACAGTAATGATAACCTCGCAGACTTCATGATGCTGGCCAGTCCGTCACCGGGTACCCTGGAGGTGGCCTCGGTGCCGCTGCCACCGGCCCTCGTGCTGTTCATGTCCGGTGTTGCAGGTTTGATGGGGGCAGGCAGTCGCCTGCGCAGGTGATTTGGTTTGACGGGCACGGGGCAAGGCCTGATCATGCTGTGCAATGAATTCCAGCCAGGCAAATAATCGCGTACGCATCATCGCAGGTAGCTGGCGCGGCCGCAAACTCGCTTTTACCCCGGTCCCGGGTCTGCGACCGACGCCTGATCGTGTCCGCGAAACCCTGTTTAACTGGCTTGATCCGGTTATCAGGGGCCGCGCCTGCCTGGACCTGTTTGCAGGTAGCGGGGTGCTGGGAATCGAGGCCGCCTCGCGCGGTGCCACGGAAGTGGTGCTGGTGGAAAAACAGCCGCGTGTTGTTGAAGGCCTGCGCGAACAACTGGCACTTCTGGGCGCAAGCCAGGTAAAGGTCGTAGAGCAAGATGTTGCGCATTTTCTTTCCGGAGCGCCGCGGACCTTTGATATCGTCTTCCTGGATCCACCATTCCGTCAAGGCCGCCTGGCTGAATGCATGCATTTACTGGAGACGCGTGGCTGGCTGGCTGCAGAGGCCTGGGTGTACCTTGAGGCGGAGCACGGGCTGATTCCCGATCTGCCCGAAAACTGGATGTTGCATCGCAGCAAGCAGGCCGGGCAGGTGGATTACCACCTCGCCAGGCGCGTGAAAGATAACCAGCGGTTATAGTTTTTTTGGTTTTGCTTCGTCAATTTGTTGGGGCGCCTTGCAGGCGCTGGTTTTATTTGGATGCGGGCTTTCGCTGGTCGCTCCCGGCATCCATGTCTCCCGCGACACTTGTACATCCATGTACATCGCGCATGGCGAGGTACTTTTCTTTGCTCCGCCAATTTGTAGGCGCCTTGCAGGCGCTGGGTTTATTGTATGCGGGCTCTCGCTGGTCGCTCCCGGCATCCATGCCTCCCGCGACACTTGTACATCCATGTACATCGCGCGCGGCGAGGTACTTTCTCTTGCTTGTCCAAGAGAAAGTACCCAAAGAGAAGGGCCCCCGAAGCACTCACCGGCTACGCCGGTCCCCTGCGGTCCTCGCCAATCCGGGGGCCGCGCACAACTCGTGTATCTCGCTACGCTCGATTCACTCAGACAGGGTGCGCGGCTATTCCCCGGATTGGCTGCGGTACTCGGTGAGTGCTACGGGAGGGTAGATCTACCCCCCATACCCAGAGACGGGGGTTTTGACCTACCCCTCCCGTAGGCGCAGCCGAGCATCGCAGTGAAAACCGGATGAAGCATGCGCCCTGTCTGAGCTTTCGAGCGCAGCGAGATTGCGAGTTGCGCATGCGCCGGTTTTCGCGAGAAGCGCAGGGAACCCGCGCAGCGGGCAAGTCTTCGGGCCGCCTTTCTTTTGGATACGTTTCTTTGGCGGAGCAAAGAAAAGTATCTCGCCGCGCGGGCGCGAAAGCCCGCATCTAATCAAGATCGCGCCTGCAAGGCGCTCCTACAAATCGGCGGAGCAAAGAAAAGTACCTCGCCGCGCGCGATGTATATGGATGTACAAGTGTCGCGGGAGGCATGGATGCCGGGAGCGACCAGCGAAAGCCCGCATCAAATAAACCCAGCGCCTGCAAGGCGCCTACAAATCAGCGCAGCCATGAACAACACCCCGCCTTCAGGAAAACCCCGACTATAAATTCTCCTCGAGAACACGCTGATACAAACGCACATCTTCATCACTGAAACAGCAGGCGATGATGCGCTCAAAGCGGTCCTCATAATCCACCATGACGGAGACCGCAATTCGCGTGGCCTGCTCCTTTGGAAAACCGTAAACACCGGTGCTGATGGCCGGGAGTGCGATCGAATGCACGTCATTCTCGAGGGCCACCTCGAAACTGTTCCGGTAACAGGCCTGCAACAGCGAGGCTTCATAATGATCTCCACCCTGCCATACCGGGCCGACCGTGTGAATAATCCGCCGTGCCGGCAGCTCAAAACCGGGGCTCAGCTTTGCCTCCCCGGTGCGGCAGCCTTTCAGGGTACGGCAGTACGCCAGCAGCTTCGGCCCGGCTGCGTGGTGAATCGCCCCGTCTACCCCGCCGCCACCCAGCAAACTGCTGTTGGCCGCATTTACGATGGCATCTACTTCGAGCGTGGTGATGTCAGCACAGATTACTTCAATCATGAAAAGATCCCTATACAGTGAAATGCCAGGAGTCGACCCGATCATAGCCCGCCTTGCGAGGGCATGAATGACCGGGTCAGCTTAGACGGTCCCGGACAGACTACTGCCCTGGCGTAGCAATAGCTGAGGATTTTTCGTAGAGTGAACACAAATCAGGACTCCCGGGGGGAACATGCCACGTCTCATTACACTCTCGCGCGCTGCACGACTGGTCGGCGTTAAACGCGGGGCCTTGCAGAAAAGAATCCAGGCCGGTGAGCTACGTACCTTCGAAGGCGAACTCCTGCTTTCCGACCTGCTGCATGTCTATCCTCAAGCCCGCGTTGAAGACACCACCATGCTCGATCGGGTCGAACTGATCATGGAACAGGCTGTCAACAAAGTCATCCGTCCGGCAGAGCATACCGCTGATACGAATGGCCTGGCTGCCCGCATCTTCGCGCTTGGTCAGGAACTGGGCGTGGCCCGCCAGCAGGCACGTGCGTACAAGGCGCTGGCTGACGGCCTGGTGCAGAAATTCGATGAGCTTTCACCGACCGATGATAAGACGCGGGCACGGGCATTTAGTACACTCAGGAAATGGTTTCTGAATGCACTCGAATCCATGGAAACAAAGGTAGAACATTCAGAAATCCTTGCGAAGGAGGCCTTTCTCAGAGTTATGGCAGCCCAGGTACGCATCCTGCCCAGCGGGCATGAATTCTTTATCGAAGGCGCCGATTCCATCCTGGAAGCCGGGCTGCGCAGCGGTCTTGCACTGAATTACGGCTGCAGCAATGGCAACTGCGGCCTGTGCAAGGTCAAGGTCGTTTCCGGGCAGGTAAGCAAGATCTGCCCGCATGATTATGTTCTTACCGAGGCCGAAAAAGGCCTGGGCTATATCCTCGCCTGCAGTAACACGGCCGTGACCGACGTGGTACTGGAAGCCGACGAGGCACACGACTCAAAGGATATTCCTGCACAGGAAATCGATATCAAGGTCAAAAAGATCGATCAGCCCGATGAGCACACCATCATCCTGCATGCCAAGACACCACGCACCAGAAGACTGCGATTCCTCGCCGGGCAGTACCTTTCCCTGGATATTGCCGGCGTGCCAGCACAGGACTGCTCTATCGCCAGCTGCCCCTGCGATTACACGAATCTTGAGTTTCATATTCCGAAAATCAAGGACAATCCATTCTGTGAAGAGATGATCGACAGTATCCGGGCAAACAGCAGCATCACCATCAGGGGACCGCACGGTAATTTCTCCCTCGACGAGGATTCTCCAAGGTCACAGGTTTTCATCGCAGTCGACGCCGGGTTCGGACCGGTCAAGAGCCTGATCGAACACGCCATGGCGCTCGACAGCGCAGAAACAACCAACCTCTTCTGGATTACAACGCCGGGACACAACCATTATCTCGGCAACCTGTGCCGCTCCTGGGATGATGCGCTGGATAATTTTATCTACGCCGCCATGGAAGCGACCGAAACATGCTCTGTCGAACAGTTGCTTCCGGATGTCATCGACAGCCTCGGCGATGTAACCAACCTGGATTACTATGTCTGCCTGCCGGCTGCACTGCTTGACGGGGTGGAATCATTCCTGCTGAGCCGCGGGATACCGGCTTCACAGTTAAGGCTGGAACCGCTTCGCCAGCAGCCATCGGATTGCCAGTAAGAAACGGTAAATGCATGGTGGGTGCTGCATATCGTGCAGGGATGATGAAGCAGGGGTGATAGTTCGTGAAGTTCGCCAGCTGGCGCTGGTGCCTGCGGGTTGATGATGTCCGGAAAGGCTAACCCCGCAAGGCGGCTGCCGGGTGCATGCCTTGCACCATGGGCCTTACTTGACGATCTTTAATGCCGGCCGTTTACCGGGTTTCGGGCCATTGTCACTGGGTTCGGTGTCATCACCATCTTCATTGAAGACCATGCCGCGGCCGTTTTCCTTCGCATATATCGCCAGCACGGAGTCGATCGGCACGTACACCTCGGTGCCAATGCCGCCAAAGCGCGCACTGAAACCGATTGCATCATTACCCAGCATCAAACCCTCAACGGCATTCGGACTGATATTCAAAACAATCCTGCCGTTCTGCCCCTGTTGCGCAGGGACATCGACGCCCTCTCCCTCCATGTCCACCAGCAGGTGGGGGGTCATTTCGTTATCAAGAATCCACTCGTGGATGGCACGAATCAGGTAGGGACGGCTGGTTGTCATATGGAAAAAGATTCAATTACCAAGGAGTACGAAAATATCCCGACATTCTGGCCAGCGTCCCCGCCCCTTTTGAAGGGGGCGGGACAGGGTGGGGGTAGTGCTATTAAACTTTAATTACTAATGGAGAACAAGGTAAGCGATGTCGGCTTACCTTGTTCTCCATTAGTAAAGCAGCGATATGTCCAATATCCCTCAGCAGGCCACGGGTCACGAGCGGGTAAGTAACGGATTTTATTCCTGCATTTCCCGTTCAACTTCGGAGAGGCTGTCCTGGAATGTCTCACGTTCGAACATGCGTTCCGCGTAATCCATAACCGGCTTGCCCTGACGGGGAAGCTCAACGCCATAGCGCTTCAGCCGCCATAGTATCGGAACAATACTGGCATCTACCAGTGAGAATTCATCGCTCAGGAAAAAAGGCCTGGCCGCAAATACCTCGGCACTCGAAGTCAGGCTGTCGCGCAAGATTTTGCGCGCCTTGCTGGCTGTTTTCTCCCCCCTCGATTCGAGCTGGGGCATGAGCTCATACCAGTCCTGCTCGATGCGATACAGCGCCAGGCGCGTCCGCGCCCGGGAAACCGGATCAACCGGCATCAATGGCGGATGCGGAAAACGCTCATCCAGGTATTCCATGATCGCACGCGGGTCATATAACACCAGCTCGCGATCAACCAGGGTCGGGACTGTGTTATAGGGATTCAGATCAATCAGGTCTTCCGGTTTGTGACCGCTGTCAACGTCCAGGATTTCGACAGTGATGCCCTTCTCCGCCAGTACTACACGTACACGGTGACTTTGCGAACAACTTGCAGAAGAAAATAGATTCATTACAGAGCGGCGGTTGGCTACCAATGCCATAGTGTTAGTTCCCCAGGGGTTAACATATCCGAAATTCGAAGATTCCTGCTCAATGAACATCCTTCCAGTATTCCTTCTTCAACAGATATGCAAGCACCAGGAACATAAACAGAAACAGAACAACCTTGATACCAAGGCTGCGTCTTTCGTACTTGGCCGGTTCACCCATGTAATCGAGAAAGTTCACCAGGTCACGTGTTGCGCGATCAAACTCCTTCACCGTCATCAGGCCCGGCTCTACCAGCTTGAGTGCCACGGACTTGGTCTCATTGCCCGCATGGTCCTTGATGGTGGTTATAACCGGCTCCTGCCAGCCTTGCAGTTCCCACATGACATGCGGCATACCCACATCGGCAAACACCAGGTTATTGACACCCGTAATCTTCGAGTCGTCCCGGTAGAAGCTGCGCAGATAAGTGTACAGCCAGTCGACACCGCGTGCGCGTGCGATCACGGTCAAATCAGGTGGCACGGTACCAAACCATTCCTTGGCATCGTCGGCATGGGTGGCCACGGTCATCAGGTCACCGGCCTTGCCACCGGAAAATATCAGGTTCTCGCTGACCAGTGCTTCATCGATACCAAGATCCTTGCCAATGCGCTCGTAGCGCATCAAGGCAGCCGAATGACAGCTGAGACAGTAATTGACGAACAGGCGCGCGCCACGTTGCAACGACTGCTTGTTGGTCGGGTCGATATTGGCCGGGTCGAGATGAACACCGCCACCGGCCGCCATAACCCAGGCAGGGGTCAGTGCTAACAGCAATACAAGCAATGTCTTTTTCATTATGACGTCACCCTTTCCGGCACAGGTTTGGTCTTCTCAAACCTTGGAATAATCAGCAACGAGGCAAAGAACCCGAAATAGAGCAGGCTGAAGACGCGGGCAAAATTAGTATATAACGGTGTCGCCGGCTGCGTACCCAGGTATCCAAGTGCAATAAAACTGATCACGAACACCCCGATTGCGACTTTGTAAATCGTGCCACGGTAACGAATTGACTTGACCGGACTGCGATCAAGCCAGGGCAGCAGGAACAACACGAAGATGGCGGCCCCCATTGCAACAACCCCGAGAAACTTGTCCGGCACGGCACGCAGAATTGCGTAATAGGGGGTGAAATACCATAACGGTACGATATGTTCCGGTGTCTTCAGCGGATCGGCGGGAATGAAGTTGTCTTTCTCCAGGAACCAGCCGCCCATTTCCGGCATAAAGAAGACAATGATGGAGAAAATGATCAGAAAGACGACCACCCCTACAATATCCTTCACCGTGTAATACGGATGGAATGGAATACCGTCGACGGGAATACCGTCATCGCCCTTGATTTTCTTGATATCGACGCCGTCAGGGTTGTTCGACCCCACTTCATGCAAGGCAAGGATATGCAGCACCACCAGAGCCAGCAACACGATCGGCAGGGCAATCACGTGGAAGGCAAAGAATCTGTTCAGGGTCGCGTCGGCAACGACGAAGTCACCGCGTATCCACAGGGCCAGTGAATCCCCGATACCGGGAATTGCGCCGAACAGGGAAATAATCACCTGCGCACCCCAGTAGGACATCTGGCCCCACGGCAGCAGGTAACCCATGAATGCCTCGGCCATCAGGCAGACGTAGATGATCATGCCGAAGATCCAGATCAGTTCCCTCGGCTTCTTGAAGGAGCCGTAGACGAGACCCCGGAACATATGCAGGTAGACCACGATAAAAAACATGGAGGCGCCGGTCGAGTGCATGTAGCGGATCAGCCAGCCCCAGTTCACGTCACGCATGATGTACTCGACCGAGTTGAAGGCAAGCTCGGCATCGGGCTTGTAATTCATTGTCAGCCAGACACCGGTGACGATCTGCAGCACCAGCACGAATAATGACAGTGCGCCGAAATAGTAGAGGAAGTTGAAATTCTTTGGCGCGTAGTAGCGGGCAAGGTGCTCGTACCATATGCTGCTCAACGGAAAACGCGCATCGATCCAGCCCAGCAGGCCACCCTGCCACTTTTCAGTCGTATTCCCGGCCATTATGTAACCTCCAGGTCTTCACCAATCACGATCTCGGTATCGCTTACGAAGCGGTGCGGCGGAACCGGGAGGTTTGTTGGTGCAGGTACCCCGGCATACACACGGCCGGCAAGATCAAACTTGGAACCATGACAGGGGCAGAAAAAACCACCTTTCCAGTCCTTGCCGAGATCGACCGGAGAGACATCCGGACGGAAGGTCGGTGAACAACCGAGGTGGGTGCAAATACCGACCAGCACGAGAATATCCGGCTTGAAGGAACGGTACTCGTTGCGGGCATAGTCCGGCTGTATCGATTTTTCAGAGGCCGGGTCACTGACCCTGCTGTCCAGATCGGTAACAGTCTTGAGCATGGCATCGGTGCGTTTCACAATCCATACGGGTTTGCCACGCCATTTCACGCGGATCATCTGTCCGGCGCCGAGTTTACTGATATCGGCACGAACCGGTGCACCGGCGGCGCGGGCCTTTGCGCTGGGTTGCATGGAAGACACGAAGGGCACCAGCGTAAAACCGGCCCCTACCGCACCGACGACGGTTGTCGCCAGGGTTAGAAACCGGCGCCGGCCGGAATTGGCTGTATCGCCACTCATACGGGCAATCTCCAGAATTGTTAATATTTACAGTAACTTAAATTGTAAAGCAGGCTTCCAAACAGCCGCGCGCAAATAAAATAAATAAGAATATTCGGATATATTACATGCGTCTCGCAAGAACCGCATAGGATGGTCTAACTACCCGATGAGGTCAAGGGGTGATGGGAAAAATCACGCCGTAAATTGAACACCGGGTCCCGTAACCCGGCACGATGGGCCAAATTCCCGGAAACAGCCAGATATACGCATCCCGCCCCCCCTCAGCCTTGATCCAACCTCAGCAAGACTCACCTCTCACCTCTCACCTCTCACCTCTCACCTCTCACCTCTCACCTCTCACCTCTCACCTCTCACCTCTCACCTCTCACCTCTCACCTCTCACCTCTCACCTC
>JBATIF010000090.1:0-31241 GCA_049667605.1 Gammaproteobacteria bacterium | reverse complement strand
GGCAAACACGCCCATCATCAGCCCTTCCATAATCAGGAAGGAAGCCATGTACTGCGCGGTCCTGCTCTTGATCACCTGCCAGCCGGCCAGCACCACCAGCACCGTGGTAAAGCTGGTGAGAATCATCAGCGGCATGGATATGCCGTCGACACCAAGATGATAGTAGGCATCGAACGCCCCGATCCAGGGCACACGCTCCTGGTACTGCATGGCCGCCGTCGTCATGTCGAAGTTCGTGTACAGCAGCAGGCTCAGCAGGAAGGTGGCGCTTGCAATCACGAAGGCCGTCTGGCGGCACGCCATGTTGCCCAGGGTATCCATGACCAGCAGCGCAATACCACCGGCAATCGGCAGCCAGATCAGTAAACTCAGCAGTGGCAAGTCGGTCATGCGCCTGCTCCCGGTGCCATGAACACAAACCAGAACAGCATCAGCAGCAGGCCGACGATCATGCTGAAGGCATAGTGATAGAGGTAGCCGGTCTGCAGGCGGCGCGCGACACTGGATACCCAGCCGACGACCTTCGCACTGCCGTTGACGATCAGCCCGTCGATAATCAGCACGTCGCCGATCTTCCAGCACAACCGGCCGACACCGCGCGCCCCGCCGGCAAACACCGCCTCGTTGAAATCGTCGGCATAGTACTTGTTGATCAATACCTGGTAGATGCCGCTGAAACGCTGCTGCACGTCATCCGCAAAACCCGGGTTCTTCAGTGTCATATACCAGGCCGTGGCCACCCCGGCAATGGCCAGGTAGATGGCCGGACCACCAAAGGCATGCAGGACAAACGAAACTGCGCCGTGGTAATGCTCGCCGATGATACCGAGCACGTCGTGTCGCGGATCGACATGAATCACGCCTTTAAAGAAATCACCGAATACCACCGGGTCGATCAGATATCCGGATAGTACGGACGGGATCGCCAGCATGATCAGTGGAAAGGTCACCACCCAGGGCGTCTCGTGCAGGTGCTTGCGGGTATGATCGTCCATGCGCGGCTTGCCATGGAATACCAGGAAGTACATGCGGAAACTGTACAGGGCGGTAATGAACACGCCGGCCAGCACCGCCAGGTGCACGATACCGGCACCCGGCAGCTGCGAGTGATGCACGGCCTCGATGATTGTGTCCTTGGAATAGAAGCCGGAGAAGAACGGCGTGCCGATCAGGGCCAGTGATCCGATCAGGGAGGTGATCCAGGTAATCGGCATGTACTTGCGCAGGCCGCCCATGTTGCGGATGTCCTGGTCATGGTGCATGGCGATAATGACCGAGCCCGCGCCGAGGAACAGCAGCGCCTTGAAAAACGCGTGCGTCATTAAATGGAAGATCGCGGCCGAATAGGCGGACACGCCCAGCGCCACGGTCATGTAACCGAGCTGCGAGAGGGTCGAATAGGCCACCACCCGCTTGGTGTCGTTCTGCACGATGCCGAGGAAGCCCATGAACAGCGCGGTGATCGCGCCGATGGTCATGACAAACACCAGCGCGGTCTCGGACAGTTCGAACAGTGGCGACATGCGCGCCACCATGAAGATGCCGGCCGTGACCATGGTGGCTGCGTGGATCAGGGCCGAGATCGGTGTCGGGCCTTCCATCGAATCCGGCAGCCAGACATGCAGCGGCACCTGCGCCGATTTGCCCATGGCGCCGATGAACAGAAAGATGCAGACCACCGACATCAGCGACCAGTCAACACCCGGGAATATCTGGAACACGGCATCCGTCATCCCCGGCGCCATGGCGAACACCGTGGCATAGTCGAGGCTGTTGAACGAGGTGTAGATCGCCGCGATGCCGAGCAGGAAACCGAAGTCGCCGACACGATTGACCAGGAACGCCTTCAGGTTGGCATAGATGGCCGTGGGGCGCTTGTACCAGAATCCGATCAGCAGGTAGGAGACCAGGCCGACCGCTTCCCAGCCGAAGAACAGCTGCAGGAAGTTGTTCGACATCACCAGCATCAGCATGGCGAAGGTAAACAGGGCGATGTAGCTGAAGAAGCGCTGGTAGCCCGGGTCCTCGCGCATGTAACCGACGGTGTAGATATGCACCATGAAGGACACGAAGGTGACCACGCTCATCATCAGCGCCGTCAGGTTGTCGATCAGGAAGCCGATCTCGAAGGTCACCCCGTCGGAAATCATCCAGGTATAGACACTGGCGTTGTACGGGCTGGCGCCGTCGATCACGAAATGCTTGAGTACCAGCAGCGACAAAAAGAACGAGGTGGCCACACCAAGGATGGTGATACTGTGCGCACCGACCCGCCCGATCCGGCGGCCGAACAGGCCGGCGACAATGGCCCCGAACAAGGGCGCCAGTGGTATGGCCAGGTAGATGTTTTCCATGGTCATCGACATCAGCCCTTCAGGGTGTCCAGGTCATCGACATTGATGGTCTGCCGGTTGCGGAACAGCACCACCAGGATCGCGAGCCCGATAGCAGCCTCGGCCGCAGCCACCGTCAATATGAAGAAGACGAACACCTGGCCGGCGGTATCTTCGAGGAAATAGGAAAAGGCAATGAAGTTCATGTTCACGGCCAGCAGCATCAGCTCGATAGCCATCAGCAGGATGATCACGTTTTTCCGATTGAGGAATATCCCCGCAACACTCAGGCCGAACAGGATGGCGCCCAGTACCAGGTAATCCGACAGGCCAATCATGAGCTCTCTCCTTCCGATTTCATTGCCACGATGCGCACCCGGTCTTTCGCCTTTACGGCAATCTGCGCGGCCGGGTCCTGGCTTCTGGTTTCCGGGCGTTTGCGCATGGTCAGTGCAATGGCCGCAATAATGGCAACCAGCAGGATCACCGCGGCGATCTCGAACGGGTAGACGTAGTCGGTGTAGAGCACCGCACCAAGTTCCCTGACATTGCTATAGCCCTCGGCATGGCGCAACTGGCTTGCCGTGGTCTCGAGACCGACGCTTTTCGCGCGTACCACAAGGTACATTTCCAGCACGATCAAGACCGCGACGCCAAGCCCCACCGGCAGGTACCTGATAAAACCCTCGCTCAGCGGTGACTGGTTGATATCAAGCATCATCACCACGAACAGGAACAGCACCATTACCGCGCCGACGTAGACCAGCACCAGCGTGATCGCGAGGAACTCCGCCTCGAGCAACATCCACAAGCAGGCGCTGGTAAAAAAGGCCAGCACCAGGTGCAGGGCGGCATACACCGGGTTGCGAATCGTGATCACGCGTGCCGCCGCGAAGATCAGGATCGCTGCAAACACGTAGAATATGAAACGGTCGAAATCCATTGTCATTACCTGTAGGTTGCGTCCGCCATGCGGTCGGCCGCAATCTGTGCCTCGTGCCTGTCGCCGATCTCCAGCAGCATCTCCTTGGTCATGATGTTTTCGCCGCGGTTCTGGAAGGCGTACTCAAACACCCGCGTCTCAACGATGGAATCCACCGGGCAGGACTCTTCACAAAATCCGCAATAGATGCACTTGAATAAATCAATGTCATAGCGGGTGGTGCGTCGCGTCCCATCAGCGCGCTCTTCCGCCTCGATGGTGATCGCCAGTGCCGGGCAGACGGCCTCGCACAGCTTGCAGGCAATGCAGCGCTCCTCGCCGTTCGGGTAGCGCCGCAGGGCGTGCAGGCCGCGGAAACGGTTCGACTGCGGCGTCTTCTCCTCCGGGTACTGCACCGTGATCTTGCGTGAAAACATACGCCTGCCGGTCAGCCCCAGCCCCTTCAACAACTCAAGAAGGAACAGGCTTTTCAGAAACCTGGAGAATTTATCCATGTCAGCTTATCTCAGTCGAACCACGGGGCAAGGTGGACCACGACCGCGGCGCCTTCCAGCACCAGCCAGACGATGGTGATTGGAATAAACACCTTCCAGCCAAGGCGCATGATCTGGTCATAGCGGTAGCGCGGAAAGGTTGCCCGGAACCAGAGAAACATAAAGGCCATTACCGAGGTCTTGGCCAGCAGCCAGAAGATGTTCGGCACCCAGTCAAACCATGACTCCAGCCAGGTGCCCTGGAAAGGCGACAGCCAGCCGCCGAGAAACATCAGCGAGGCCAGCGCGGCAATCAGGATCATGTTGGCGTATTCCGCGAGGAAGAATACGGCAAAGGCCATGCCGGAATATTCGACATGAAAGCCTGCGACGATTTCCGATTCGCCTTCGGACACATCGAACGGTGCACGGTTGGTCTCGGCAACACCGGAAATAAAATACACCAGGAACAGCGGCAGCAACGGCAGCCAGAACCAGTGCAGCACACTGCCCTGCTGTGCTTCGACGATCTCGACCAGGTTGAGACTGCCGCCGGCAATCAACACGCCGACCAGCGCGAAGCCCATGGCGATTTCATAGGAGACGATCTGCGCCGCCGAACGCATGGCACCGAGGAATGCATACTTCGAGTTCGACGCCCAGCCGGCGATGATTACACCGTAGACGCCCATCGATGTCAGCGCCAGGATATACAGGAGACTGGCGTCGATATTGGCCAGCACCAGCGTATCGGTAAAGGGCAGAACGGCCCAGGCTGCAAGTGCCGGTGCGATGGATAACATCGGTGCAATCACAAACAGGAAGCGGCTGGAGTTGGCGGGGAGGATAATCTCCTTCATCAACAACTTCAGCGCATCGGCAATCGGCTGCAGCCAGCCGCGCGGCCCGACCCGGTTGGGCCCGACACGCACCTGCATGTAGCCAATGAACTTGCGCTCGGCAAAGGTCAGGTAGGCGACCGCCCCCAGCAATGGCGCGACGATGACGATGATCTTGATAATGATGTATAAAACGGTGTTTTCCGTGATTTCCTCCCAGAAATACACGCCAAGCGCCGCAAGTGCCGCACACAGGACGACCGCCACCAGCAGGGTCAGCAGCAACTGCGTCCTGTATTTATACTTTTCCACGGCGGCTTCCGTCATCGCTGCAATTCCCGTCAAACCCTCTGTATCGTTACCGGGCCAAAACTGGCGCCGAGTGCACTGGATGCCTGTGTTCCTGACTGCACCCGGACACAGTTATCCGCAACACGGTCATCAATCTGTACATCCATGGTGACCATTGAATCACCCTGGGTGACGATCAGTGTATAGCCGTCACGCACACCGGACTTTTCCGCCTGACTTGAATTGATCCGCAGCAGCCCGGCAATTGTGGCATCGGGCGTCTGCTGCAGGGAGACGGCGCGGCGCACCAGTGCATCGACCGAGTAAATGGCAACATCGCCGATCCGTTCCAGGCCATCGATCGTCGTTGCCGCTGCAAGCGGGCCGTTCGCCTGCGCATTATCAAGTTTGAGTGTGCCGACCCGTTCGCGCAGGGCATCCCGGATTTGCTCACTGCCCGTCTGCTCGAAGCCGTCGAGGCCAAACTGGTTCCCGAGGACGCGCAATACCTTCCAGCCCGGACGACTTTCCCCGACCGGACTGGCCACGCCCTGGAAACTCTGCCAGCGCCCCTCAGCATTCACAAAGGTACCGGATGTTTCTGTAAACGGACCAATCGGCAACATCACATCCGCGGCTTCGCGGATTGCCTCACTGGCATATGGGCTGATGGAGACCACGAAGTCGGCAGCCTTGACGGCCGCCGTTGCCGTGGCGGGCACAGCGCAATCGTATTCCGGTTCGACACCGAACAGCAGGTAACCCTTGCGCGGCGATTCCAGCATCTCCTGCGCCGCCATGCCCTCGCTGGAAACAGCGCTGCCGGCCGGACCTCGATGTGGCAATACACCGGCCAGCCAGCCGGCCACGCTATTGGCTTCGGGAAGGACGCCCAACCTGGTACCGCTTGCCTGTGCAATCAGTCCCGCCAGCGCCTTGATCAACGAGTACTGCGGATGGGCAGTGGCGATACTGCCAAGCAGAACCGTTCCTGCTTCCGCCTCTTTCAGGGCAGCAGCCATGGCACGCTGGGTGTCGTCTGCCGACGCACTGGCAAGCAGTGCCTTGACTGTATCAGTTGATTTGCCCGCGGCATCGGGAAAACATGCGGCAATTCCCGCCAGCACGTTTACCATCTGCGAGGGCGGCACAACCGCCCTGGCATGGACATCGAAAAGAAATTCATAGTCCACCGGGTTTACAAACATGACCTTCGCACCGGCGAGTGCCGCCTTGCGCAAGCGGTGCCCGGCAAGCGGCTGATCCTTGCGGGTATTGGAACCAATAACCAGTGCGGCATCGACCGCCTGCAGCGCTTCCAGGGACTGGCCCAGTGTCGGGCACAGTGGCGCCTGCTGCTGGTCGGTAAAATCGGACTGGCGCAGGCGATGGTCAATATTAGTGACGCCGATGCCGCGTGCCAGCGCCTGCAGCAGCACCATTTCCTCGAGTGTTGATGTCGGGGCAACCAGCACGCCCATTTCCCCGGCGCCATGCGCATCGATAACCCCACGGATACCCTCGACGGCGGCCTCCAGGGCGGTTTCCCAATCCACGGCCTGCCAATCACCGTCAACCTTCTGCATCGGTGTCGCCAGGCGATCATCGCTGTACAAGCCCTCGTAGCTGAAGCGGTCGCGGTCCGACAACCAGACCTCGTTGATGGCTTCGTTCTCGCGCGGCACCACGCGCATCACCTTGCCGCGGCGAGTGTGTACCAGCAGGTTGGAGCCGATGCAGTCATGCGGCGCCAGGCTTGCATGCTGCTGCAGTTCCCAGGAACGCGCCTTGAAACGGTACGGCCTGGAGGTCAGCGCGCCTACCGGGCAAACATCGATGACATTGCCCGACAGCTCCGACTCGAGCGAGCGCTCGATATAGGTGCCGATTTCCATGTTCTCGCCGCGCCCGGTTGCACCCAGTTCCATCTTGCCGGCCACTTCGCGCAACATGCGGATACAACGGGTGCAATGAATGCAGCGCGTCATGTCGGTCGAAATCAGCGGTCCGATATTCTTGTCTACTACGACGCGCTTGCCCTCGGTAAAGCGTGACACACCACTGCCGTAACCCAGCGCCAGGTCCTGCAGTTCACATTCGCCGCCCTGGTCACAAATCGGGCAATCCAGCGGATGGTTGATCAGCAGGAACTCCATCACCGCCTTCTGTGCGTCCCGTGCAAGTACGGAGGTGGTAAAGATCTTCATGCCCTCGGCAACCGGTGTGGCACAGGCCGGCAGGGGCTTGGGCACCTTCTCGACTTCAACCATGCACATGCGGCAATTGGCCGCGACCGAGAGCTTCTTGTGGTAACAGAAGCGCGGCACGCTGATGCCGGCTGCATCGGTGACTTCGATAATCATCGCACCCTTGCGTGCCTGGCAGGGCTGGCCGTTGATTTCAATGTTGACGGCATCTTCCACTGGAATCTCAGGCCGGGCGCTCATGCGGCCTCTCCCTTGGCGCGTGCGCCCTCACCCACCATGCAGCACTTGTGGGTGATGTGGTATTCGAATTCATCGCGGTAGTGTTTCAGAAAACTCTGCACCGGCCAGGCCGCGGCGTCACCGAAGGCACAAATGGTGCGCCCTTCTATCTGCCCGGCCGCACTGACCAGCAGGTCGAGGTCTTCCGGCTTGCCCTTGCCTTCCTCGATACGCTTGATGACGCGGTACATCCAGCCGGTGCCTTCGCGGCACGGCGTGCACTGGCCACAGGATTCCGCGTAATAGAAACGCGAGAGGCGCAGCAGCGCCTTGACCATGCAGGTCGACTCGTCCATGACCATGACGCCGCCGGAACCCAGCGCAGAGCCCGCCTTGGACAGCGAGTCATAGTCCATATCGGTATTCATGATAATGTCTGCCGGCATCACCGGCATGGACGAACCACCGGGAATCACGGCCTTCAGGGTATGCCCGTCACGCACACCGCCCGCCATCTCCAGCAGGTCCCTGAAGGGTGTGCCCATCGGCACTTCGAAGTTGCCTGGATTGTTGATGTGACCGGACACCGAAAATATTTTCACGCCACCGTTATTCGGCTTGCCAAGATTGAGGAACCATTCACCGCCATTGCGCATGATGGCCGGCACAGATGCCAGCGTCTCGGTGTTGTTGATCGTCGTCGGCCGGCCGTAGAGACCGAAGTTGGCCGGGAACGGTGGTTTAAACCGCGGCTGGCCCTTCTTGCCTTCCAGTGATTCAAGCAGCGCCGTTTCCTCGCCGCAAATATAGGCACCGGCGCCGAGGTGGCTGAAGCACTCGAAGTCAACACCGGAACCGAGGATATCCTCGCCGAGATAACCGGCCGCACGCGCCTCGGCCAGTGCCTGTTCAAAACGCTCAAACGGCTCATGGTGAAACTCTCCGCGCATGTAGTTGTAGCCGATGGTTGCGCCCATGGAATAACCGGCAATGGCCATGCCTTCTATCAGGGCATGCGGGTTGTAGCGCAGGATGTCACGATCCTTGCAGGTTCCCGGCTCGGATTCATCCGAGTTGCAGACAATGTATTTCTGTACCGGCGCATTACGCGGCATGAAGCTCCATTTCAGTCCGGTCGGAAAGCCCGCGCCACCACGCCCGCGCAGGCCTGAACTTTTTACCTCTTCAATGACCACCTCGGGTGGAATCTTCTCGTTGAGAATCTTCTGCCATGCCTGGTAGCCACCGACCTTGAGGTAATTCTCAAGCGTCCATGGTTCATCAAACTGCAAGGTGTCAAAGCAGATTTGTACGGTCATGTCCTACTCCAGTGCATCCAGGATCTCATCCACGGACTCGGGCGTGAGATTTTCCTTGTAGTGGCCATTCACGGTCATCATCGGGCCGCCGGCACAGGCGGCCAGGCATTCCTCTTCCAGTTTCAGTGTAATACGCCCATCCGGCGTGGTTTCGCCAAGCTTGATGCCGAGTTTTCTTTCGACATGTGCAACGATTGTCTCGGCGCCGCAGAGTATGCAAGACAGGTTGGTACACAGGGCAACCATGTTGCGCCCTACCGGTTCTGTCTCGATCATGGAGTAGAATGTTGAGACCTCGTATACCTCGACCGGCTGCATGTCGAGATAGTCGGCAACCGCATCCATCAGCTCGCTGCTCACCCAGCCGCCATTTTGTTCCTGTGCAATCTGCAGGGCGCTGAGTACGGCAGATTTCTTCTGCTCGGGCGGGTATTTCGCAACCCAGCCGTCAATTTGCTCACGGGACTGCGCCGTCAACAGCTCGTACTTGCGTGCCTGTAACTGGCCGGCCATCAGCGATCAATCTCCCCGAACACAATATCCTGCGTCCCGATGACGGCAACCACGTCTGCCAGCATGTGGCCGCGCACCATTTCATCGAGTGCCGAGAGGTGGGCAAAACCGGGGGCGCGCACCTTCAGTCGGTAGGGCTTGTTGGCGCCATCGGAAACCAGGTACACGCCAAACTCGCCCTTCGGATGCTCAACGGCTGCATAGGCCTCACCTGCGGGGATGCAGAAGCCTTCGGTAAACAGTTTGAAATGTTGAATCAGTGATTCCATGTCGGCCTTCATCTCTTCCCGGCGTGGCGGTGTTACCTTGCGGTCTTCGAGCATCACCGGACCCGGATTATTTCGCAACCAGTCAACACACTGCCTGATAATGCGGTTCGACTGGCGCAGCTCCTCGATGCGTACCAGGTAACGGTCATAACAGTCACCGCTGACCCCGACCGGGATGTCGAATTGCAAGCGGTCGTAAACTTCATAGGGCTGCTTTTTGCGCAAGTCCCACTCGACACCGGAGCCCCTTAACATCGGGCCGGTAAAGCCGAGCTGCATGGCACGCTCCGGGGACACCACGGCAATGCCCACGGTGCGCTGTTTCCAGATGCGGTTATCCGTCAGCAGTGTTTCGTATTCATCAACGCAACCCGGGAAGCGGTCGGTAAAGGCTTCGATAAAATCCAGCATCGAACCCTGGCGGTCCTCATTCTTGCGGTCGACCTCTTTCTGATTGTGCCATTTGGACGCCGCGTATTTCGGCATGCTCTCCGGCAAATCACGGTACACACCACCGGGACGGTAATAGGTTGCATGCATGCGCGTGCCGGAAACGGCCTCGTAGAGATCCATCAGGTCTTCACGCTCGCGAAAGGCATACAGGAAAATAGTCATCGCGCCGATGTCCAGGCCATGTGCGCCCAGCCATAACAGGTGATTGAGGATGCGGGTGATTTCATCGAACATGACGCGGATGTACTGCGCACGGATGGGTGCTTCAATGCCGAGCAGTTTTTCCATGGCCAGCACGTAGCCATGCTCGTTGCACATCATGGAGACGTAATCGAGGCGGTCCATGTAACCGATACTCTGGTTAAAAGGCTTGCTCTCGGCGAGTTTCTCCGTGCCGCGGTGCAACAGGCCGATATGCGGATCTGCCCGTTCGATAACTTCGCCATCCATTTCCAGCACCAGGCGCAACACACCGTGTGCCGCCGGATGCTGCGGGCCGAAGTTGAGAGTGAAATTGCGAATCTCGGGCATAGCTAGTCTGCCTGCCCTGCCGCGGCTTGTTCTTCGACGGGTGCCTTAATATCTTTCAGGTCGACTGCGTCAACCTTGCCACCACGAATCACCTTTGGCACCAGCACACGCGGTTCGATACTGACGGGTTGATAGATGACGCGGCGTTTCTCGGCATCGTAAATGACTTCGACATTCCCGCTGAGCGGGAAGTCCTTGCGGAACGGATGGCCGATAAAACCATAATCAGTCAGCAGGCGGCGTAAATCCGGATGGCCGTCGAAGTGAATACCGTAGAGATCGAAGGCCTCGCGTTCATACCAGTCGGCGCAGTTCCAGACAGCGATGACTGAAGGCACCACGGGCAATTCATCATCAGCTGCATAGACACGCAGACGCAGGCGCCGGTTATTGCTGATCGACAGCAAGTGGTAGACCGCGGCAAAGCGTTTCGCGCCATACTGCCTTGCAATAACCAGGTCTTCGGTCACGGCCCCGAGATGGCCTGAACCAGTCGCATTAACAGCACGCGAGAAACCGCTTCCTGATGATTCCTCGGTAACCCATTCATCCTTGCCAAAACTGACATAATCCACACCGCAAATATCAAGCAGGATCTCAAACGCGAAGCCAGCTTCGTCACGCAGGGCCGTGGCTACCTCGACCAGGTTCTCACCGGCAAGCTCTATGGTGACCTCGCCCATCGAATCGACGATGGATAACAGGGTTGCGTCGAAACGTTGCTGGAGTTGCTCGGCGAGCTGGCGTGAAGAAGCGGTCATTTCCTGATGTCCGCCGCTTAACGGGCGATGGTGTTGGTGCGTTTGATTTTATTTTGCAGCTGCAAAATACCATATAACAGGGCCTCTGCCGTTGGCGGACAGCCGGGTACATAGATATCAACCGGAACGATACGGTCACAGCCACGTACCACAGAATAAGAGTAGTGGTAATAACCGCCGCCGTTGGCGCAGGAACCCATGGAGATGACCCAGCGCGGCTCTGCCATCTGATCGTAGACCTTGCGCAGTGCCGGTGCCATCTTGTTGCAGAGCGTGCCGGCGACAATCATCACATCCGACTGGCGTGGACTGCCGCGGAAAACGATGCCGAACCGGTCGAGATCATAGCGTGAGGCACCGGCCTGCATCATCTCAACCGCGCAACACGCCAGGCCAAATGTCATCGGCCACATCGATCCGGTCCGCGCCCAGTTGATCAGCGCATCTGCCGATGTTGTTACGTAACCTTCCTTGAGCAAGCCTTCTATTCCCACTCGAGCGCCCCTTTCTTCCATTCATAGATGAAGCCAACGACAAGGATACCGAGTAACACCATCTTGGCGACGAAGCCGAACAGGCCAATCGACTCCAGCACAACCGCCCAGGGAAAGAGAAAGGCAATTTCCAGGTCGAAAATGATAAACAGGATCGCAACCAGGTAATAACGGACATCAAAGCGCATGCGCGAGTCTTCGAATGCCTCAAAGCCGCATTCGTAAGGGGCATTCTTGTCGCTGTCAGGCTTGTAGGGTGCCAGCAGGAAACCCAGCACAATCGGACCAACGCCAACACCGATACCAATGAGGATAAAGATCAGTATTGGCAGGTAATTTTCCAGCATGGGTTAAGGTCTCAATTGGCCTGGGGTATTCAAACCCGCAGCCTCGTTGGAATTTTTGCTTCATTCATGCAATGAAAAAAGAGGCTGAAGTCTAGGCCAGCCCATGCTTACTGTCAAGTTGGGTGATAGCCTATTTTACTATTAATATCAATATGTTGCATTGTTTTTTACGGGTATAAAAAATCAGGATGGAGGCCCGCAATTTCAACCGTAAAAGCATCTTCAAGGGGTATTGCACTGGTCGGGGCCAGGCGGCCTGGCTGCCCGAACCCGTTGTTGGTGCCGATGGCCGGAGTCGAACCGGCACGGCTTTCGCCACTACCCCCTCAAGATAGCGTGTCTACCAATTCCACCACATCGGCCTGGATACAAACACTGGTTGCAGTTACGTTCAACAGCTATTCAGGCAAGTCACTTGTTCCCGCATCAGGCGCCGGTGCAACCGGGGCCTCTGGCAGGTCGGCCCCGGTAACAGCCATTTCTGCCTCGTCAACAGCCGCTGCCGGTGCCTCGGTCTGCGGCGCTTCGGATAATGCACTGGTGTTTTCTGCTTCACGCTGCTCAATCACCTCGGCAATCGAGCCTGAAGATAAATGACGATCACGAATCAGCGGCGATGCAATCAGCAGGCAGTTGATAAAGAATACCGCTGCAAGAATTGCCGTTGTCCGGGTAAGAAAAGAACCGCCACCCGCTGCCCCGAAAACCGTGCCGGCAGCACCACTGCCAAATGCGGCGCCCATGTCGGCACCCTTGCCCTGCTGCATCATCACCAGACCAATGATGCAAACACAAACAATCACTTGTACGATCAATAAAAATGCAAACATGAAATTCCCGTAATCAGCTGGTCTGTTGTAGGTTAATATCAGGCATTGGCTGCCTGGCCAATCGCCAGAAAATCAGCTGGTTTGAGCGAGGCACCACCGATCAAACCACCGTCTATATCATTCATGGCAAGCAATTCAGCCGCATTGGCCGGGTTCATGCTGCCACCGTAAAGTATGCGCACGCCGGCGGCCACGGCGTTGTCCAGCGCGGCCAGTTTATTGCGAATAAAGGCATGAACCGCCTGCGCCTGCTCAGGGCTGGCCGTCTTGCCGGTACCAATTGCCCAGACCGGCTCATAGGCAATAACCGCGTCAGCCATTGCGGCAATGCCTTCCAGCTCAATCACCGCATCGAGCTGGCGGGCGACGACCTGTTCGGTTATCCCCTGCTCACGCTGTTCCAGTGTTTCGCCGACACACAGAATCGGCACCAGGCCGACCTTGCGGGCTGCAGCGAACTTGCTTGCCGTGAAGGCATCGGACTCACCATAGATAGCACGACGCTCCGAGTGACCGACGATTACATAGTGACAGCCAATATCCGTCAGCATGTTCGCGGCAATTTCACCGGTGTGCGCGCCTGACTCCTGGTCGTTTACATCCTGGGCGCCGAGCGAGATAGGGGACCCTTGCAACATCGCAGCGACTTGCGGGATATAAACAAAGGGAGGACACATCGCCATTTCAGCGCTTGTCACCGAAGCCATGCCCGCCTTTACACCCTCGACCAGCGCCTTGATGCTGTCGAGTGAGCCATTCATTTTCCAGTTTCCGGCAACCAGAGGCTTACGCATATCGATAATCCTTGCATAGAGTAGCCGCGTAGCTTAGCTATCCGGCGCTGGAAAATCAATTTCAGCCACAAAATAACCGGGTTTATGAAGCTCTCAGACAAGCACCCCCACCACCGCCCCGGTCATGCAGGTGGCCAGGGTCCCGGCAACGATGGATTTCATTCCCAGCGCCACGATCTCCGCACGCCGCTCCGGCACCATTGTCCCGAGTCCACCGATCATAATGCCCAGACTGCCGAGATTCGCAAAGCCACACAGGGCATAAGTCATGATCAGCTGGCTGCGCGGGCCCAGTTCGCCGGCTGGCAGTGCTGCCAGGTCAAGAAAGGCAATGAACTCGTTGAGTACGATCTTCGTCCCCAGCAATGCGCCGCCGCTGCTTGCCTGTTCCCAGGGAAGCCCCATCAACCAGGCAATCGGCGCCAGCAACCAGCCGAGCATGCGCTGCAGGGTCAGGGGTTTATCACCTGCAAGGGGCAGCATGCCGATCATCATGTTGACCAGACTCACCAGCGCGACCATCACGATCAGCATTGCCGTGATATTGATCAGCAGTTCAACACCTTGCAATGTCCCCCGGGTGACAGCATCCATACTGCTGCTTGTCTTGTCGGTGGGAAACAGTTCACCGGCGGTCGCGGTTTGCCCGGGCGGCACCAGCAGCTGGGCAATAACAATCGCAGCTGGCGCACTGATGATGGAGGCAATCAGGATATGACCCATGGCATCAGGCAGGACATCGCGCAATATGCTGGCATAGAGCACCATGACAGTGCCCGCAACGGTTGCCATCCCGGTAACCATCAGGGCAAACAGTTCACTGCGCGTCATCTCCTTCAGATAGGGGCGAATAAACAGGGGCGCTTCAATCATCCCCACGAAGATATTGCTGACGGCACCCAGTGCCAGTGCGCCACCGATACCCATGACGCGTTGCAGCATACGTGACAGCAGGCGCACCAGCAGCGGCAAAATGCGCCAATGGAACAACAGCGCTGACAGGGCACTGACCAGTAATATCAGCGGCAAGGCGCGAAACGCCAGTATAAAACTGCTGCCCGCAGCAGTTTCTTCAAAAGGCGGGGTCTCGCCGCCGAGGTAGCCGAAGACAAATGATGTACCCGCACGGGTCGCTTCCTCCAGCGACAGCAGCGCGTCATTAAGGCCGATAAAGACATGCTTGAAAGGTGGCAGCCACAGCAGCATGGCAGCAAGCCCAAACTGCAAAACCAGGCCAGAAACCAGGATCCACCAGGGTGTGCGGCTGCGATCCTCGCTCAGCGCCCAGGCGAAGGCAAGAAAGACCAGTATCCCGAGGACGCTTTGCAATGAATGGGGCATAGTTTCAGACGGGCCAGCCAGGCCTCTGCGGGTACAGCCGGAATCGGTGGGTCGCCAGGTCAGACTGCCCGGGCAACAACCACGGCAAGCAGGTCTGCCTCCTCGATAACCTGTTTTTCATCTTCACCTTCAACCATAACACGCACCACCGGCTCGGTTCCGGAAGGCCGCAACAGCACGCGCCCCCTGCCGGCCAGGCGCTGCTCGGCTGACTTCACCGCGGCCTGTATATCAGGGACCGCGTCCACATCGATTTGCCTTGCAACCGGAACATTGATCATGTGCTGCGGGTATTTCTTCATACCCACTTTCAGTTCACGCAGGGTATTACCCGAAAGAACCATAGCCGCGAGCACTTGCAGGGCCGAGACGATACCGTCACCAGTTGTCGTCCGGTCGAGGCAGATAATGTGCCCCGAGGATTCGCCGCCGAGCACACATTGGGTCTGTTTAAGACGTTCGAGCACATAACGGTCACCGACATCCGTGCGTTCGAAAGCGATGTTGTGTAACTGGAATGCATGCTCCAGCCCAAGATTGCTCATCAGGGTGCCCACTACTCCCCCGTTCAGGGTGCCCTGCCGATGTCGTGACATGGCGATAATAAAGAGGAGTTCATCCCCGTCGAGGAGTACGCCCTCTTCATCCACCATGAGTACACGATCACCATCACCATCGAGCCCAATACCGACATCGGCATGCTGTTCGCGAACCATTTGCTGTAATTTTTCAGGATGGGTGGAGCCGCATTCCAGGTTTATATTCAGGCCGTTGGGACTGGCACCGATGGCAGTAACCTCGGCACCGAGTTCGTGGAAAATGCTCGGTGCAACATGATAGGTGGCACCGTTCGCACAATCGACGACGATCTTCAGCCCCTTCAGTGACAGGCTCATGGGTATGGTGCTTTTGCAAAACTCGATATATCTTCCAGCTGCATCCTCAACACGCTGCGCCTTTCCCAGCATGTCCGACGCCACCGTCACCATGGGCTTCTCCAGCTCTGCTTCAATGGCCTGCTCAACTTCATCTGACAATTTGCTACCTTCGCCGGAGAAGAACTTGATGCCGTTATCCGCGTAGGCATTGTGTGAAGCACTGATGACAATCCCGGCGCTGGCATGCAGCGTACGGGTCAGGTAGGCGATTGCAGGCGTAGGCATGGGACCGAGCATGCGGATGTCAATACCTGCGGCAATCAGGCCCGCCTCGAGCGCCGACTCGAACATATATCCGGAGATGCGAGTATCCTTGCCAATGATAACCAGGTCGCCGCCGCTGGATGCGAGCACCCGGCCGGCCGCCCACCCCAGCTTGAGCATGAATTCGGCAGTGATCGGGGATTCCCCCACCCTGCCACGAATACCATCGGTTCCGAAATATTTTTTGGCCACAGTCGTTCCCCTAATTATTGACATCCCGCCCCACCGGATGGCTACAGCGACCAGCAGGAACGCCTTGCATTCCATACTAACGCGTAGCACACGCTAAATAACATCCCTGACCGCCCGGCACATGCGTATAGCCTCCAGGGTTTCACGCACATCATGGCAGCGCACAATGGCGGCGCCCTTCCAGACTGCCAGCACCGCCAGCGCCACACCGGCATGCAGCCGTTTATCGACCGGAAGGTCCAGTACCTTAGCGATCAGCGACTTGCGCGAGAGCCCCACCAATACCGGGAAACCGGCAGACACCAGCTGCTCGAGGTGATGCAGCAGCTGCAGATTGTGTTCGACCGTTTTCCCGAAACCGAAACCGGGATCGAGAATAATCTGCTGCGACGCGATGCCGGCGTCAATGCATGCCTGTGCACGCCTCAGCAAAAACCCGTTCACCTCTGCAACCACATCCTGGTAATCGGGTGATTCCTGCATCGATTCCGGAATGCCCTGCATGTGCATCAGGCACACCGGGACACCCAGCCCGGCCGCCATGGCGACAGCACCGCTCTCCTGCAAGGCATTCACATCGTTGATCAGACTGGCGCCGGCTGCGACAGCTGCCTGCATGACTTCCGGCTTGCGGGTATCGATCGAAACGGGCACGGTGAGGGTCTTGCCAAGGACCTCGATCACCGGGATGACGCGATCAAGTTCCTCGTCAAGCGAAACAGCTGCTGCACCCGGCCGGGTCGACTCCCCCCCCACGTCAATGATGGCTGCACCCTCACTGACCATGCGGCGGGCATGTTGCAGTGCATTTTCCCGGGAAAAATAATCGCCCCCGTCCGAAAAGGAGTCGGGGGTTATATTGAGTACGCCCATGATGCAGGGCTGTGACAGGTTCAGCGGCTTGCCGGCACAGTCGATGATTTTTTCAGGGATTGAATTTCCCAAACGCATACCAGCCCCGCCAGGCAGTCACGGCAACAGGCCGCTGCCGCCCTGCTGCGAGCTTGCCGGCAAACAGGGCATGCGCCAGCTAGTGCTGGCTGGCCGGATCGCCAATCTTTGGATCGGGCTTGTTGTCCTTGCTTTCCGGGCCTTTTGAGTCACCACCCGTGCCTGATGCCGGTTCCGGCTCATTCCAGTCTTCCGGCACACGCGGTGACTTGCCATTCATGATGTCATCTATCTGGTCACTGTCGATGGTTTCATACTTCATCAGCGCAGCAGCCATGGCGTGCAGCTTGTCAAGATTGTCCTTGAGAATGGTTTCAGCCCGCTTGTAACTGCGGTCAATGATTGCCCGGACTTCCTCGTCTATCGTGTGCGCTGTTTCGTCCGACACTGTTTTATGTTGAGCAACCGAGTGTCCGAGAAAGACCTCACCCTCATCTTCTGCATAAGTTAGCGGTCCGAGCTTTTCCGACAAGCCCCACTTGGTCACCATGTTGCGCGCCAGTTCGGTACTTCGCATGATGTCATTGGAAGCACCGGTCGTCACATGTTCGGTACCAAACACCAGCTCCTCGGCAAGGCGCCCTCCGAACAGGCTGCAAATCTGGCTTTCAAGAAACTCCTTGCTGTGGCTGTAACGATCAGCCTCTGGCAGGAACATGGTCACACCCAGCGCACGGCCGCGCGGGATGATGGTTACCTTGTAGACCGGATCATGCGAGGGCATCGAGCGGCCAACGATTGCATGACCGGCCTCGTGGTAGGCGGTAATCTTTTTCTCGTCATCGCTCATCACCATGGAACGGCGTTCTGCGCCCATCATAATCTTGTCCTTGGCCTTCTCAAGATCATCCATCTCTACCAGGCGCTTGTTTCCGCGAGCAGCAAAAAGTGCGGCCTCGTTCACCAGGTTGGCGAGATCCGCACCTGAAAAACCCGGTGTTCCACGCGCGATGATGCTGGCCTTGGCGCTCTCGGACATCGGCACCTTGCGCATGTGCACCTTCAGGATCTGTTCGCGGCCACGCACATCCGGCAGTGGCACCACGACCTGGCGGTCAAAGCGGCCGGGTCTCAACAGCGCGGGGTCGAGCACGTCCGGCCGATTGGTCGCAGCTATCACGATAACGCCTTCATTGCCTTCGAAGCCGTCCATTTCGACCAGCAGCTGGTTAAGGGTCTGTTCACGCTCATCATGACCGCCACCCAGACCGGCGCCACGGTGCCGGCCGACGGCGTCAATTTCATCGATGAAGATAATACAGGGTGCATGTTTCTTCGCCTGCTCGAACATATCACGCACCCTTGATGCGCCCACGCCGACAAACATTTCAACAAAATCCGATCCTGAAATGGTAAAAAACGGCACTTTCGCCTCTCCGGCGATGGCCTTCGCCAGCAGGGTCTTGCCGGTACCGGGAGAACCGACCATCAGTACGCCACTCGGGATCTTGCCGCCGAGGCGCTGGAATTTGCTCGGATCACGCAGGAATTCAACCAGTTCAGCGACTTCTTCCTTGGCTTCTTCCACGCCCGCAACATCCGCAAAGGTGATCTTGATCTGGTCTTCGCCCATCAGCCGGGCCTTGCTCTTGCCGAATGACATGGCGCCGCGCCCACCGCCGCCACCCTGCATCTGGCGCATGAAAAAGATCCACACGCCGATCAACAGCAACATCGGGAACCAGGAAATAAAGATCTGCATCAACAGCGACTGTTGACCCGGCGATTTGACCTTGACCACCACGTTGTTGGACAGCAGGTCATCCAGCATCTTCGGATCATCCGGCGGTGTATGCGTAACAAAGCTGGTGCCGTCGATACGCAGACCTTCAACCATGTGGTCTTCGATTTCTACTTTCTGTACGCGGCCCTGCTGGACTTCATTTATGAAGTCGGAATAGTCAACCGTCTGCGCACTGGTGCCCTTGGGGCCAAAATTATTAAATACCGACATCAGGACGATGGCGATAACCACCCACAGGACAAGATTCTTCGTCAGATCATTCAATTCGGATACCTCAACTCAAGTCATGAAAAATGATGGACTTCCAGCTGCTTATGTCGACATAAAAGCTGCACTTTTGAATACAGTATCACACATTCGTGATATTGCGCCCCTGCGCCAGTACATACACCTCGCGGCTGCCCTGCCGGGACGCCCTCGGCTTGCGGATCAACACCTTTCGGTATTCCCCATGCAAGTTTTTGACAACGTCTTCAAAACCCTCGCCCTGAAACGCCTTGAACAGTAAATTCCCATTCCTGGCCAGTACCTTCGCGGCAAAATCAACGGCCAGCTCCACCTGGTAGATGCTGCGTGGCTGGTCAACGGCCCGCATACCACTGATGTTGGGGGCCATGTCCGACAAAACAAGGTCTACCCTCGAATCTCCAAGGTTTTTCATAAGTAAATCAAGCGCCTCATCCTCAGTAAAATCACCCTGTATGAACTCCACCCCGGGCAGGGCCTCCATCGAGAGGATGTCCAGCGCGAGAATCCGGCCCTTGCCGGTCAGCGCCCGTTGCGCGTACTGCGACCAACCGCCGGGCGCCGCGCCCAGGTCCACCACGATCATACCGGGGCGAAACAACCGGTATTTCCTGTCGATTTCTTCCAGCTTGTAGACCGCACGTGAACGCCAACCTTCACGCTGTGCACGTTTGACAAACTCATCGTCAAAATGTTTCTTCAGCCACTGGTGACTGCTTTTGCTTCTGCCCATGCCTGATTCCCGCAAGCCCGCACGCCGCGTATAGTTATGCCATTGTTCACGGAAACACCGATCATGTCACTGACTGAAAAACAGAAAAAGGAGCTGCGCGGTCGCGGCCACGCGCTCAAGCCGGTTGTCAGCATCGGCAATTCGGGTCTCAGCAAGGCGGTACTCAGGGAACTGGAACTCTCGCTGGAACACCATGATTTAATGAAAATCAGGATCGCCGGTGCAGACCGCAATGAGCGCAGCAAGATAATCGAGCAGATTTGCACGACTTTTAATACCGAACTGGTACAGGCGATCGGTCACATTGCCCTGGTTTATCACGAGCTTGAAGACTGATCCCGGGGCGGCTGCCCCGCCGCCACCAGCACCAGGCCCAGTAAACTGCTGAGTAAATAGATCACCCCGGACAGGCCGTGCAACTGGCCGAATCTGGCTGTTTCGGCCAGTCCCTGCTGACGCAGTTCTGTAATCATCGGCGAGAGCACAAACTGCCCGACTACCACCAGTGCCAGCATCGCGAGTATGACCAGCACCCGCCAATGGATGCCACGCCTTGCCAGCAGGTTGACCAGCAGCAGCGCCGCAGCGCAGAGCAGCCCGATGTAACTGACCGTGGTGAACAGATTGCCGGCAATCGTACCGGCAAGTGCGCGGTCATCGAGCAGCGCAAACAGGGCCGGTGCGACCACAAACCCGGTCACCCACAAACTGCCGACCCAGAGAGTGAGGAAGACACGTTCGGCGGCGAGTGTATATTTATTCAACAACATCAACTTGTAGGAGCGGATCTCATCCGCGATAGAAGCTCATGCAGGATTATCGCGGATGAGATCCGCTCCTACAGTGATCGCCGCAAGAAATGACTAGATATGACGAACCTCGACGATTTCCAGGTTTCTTTCACCGCCGGGCACGATAACAGAGACCACGTCACCTTCCATTCGGGAGATCAGGGCGCGCGCAATCGGTGAGTTAACCGAAATCTTGCCCTGTTTAATATCGGCCTCGTCTTCACCGACAATCTGGTAGACGATGGTGTCCCCGGTATCTTCATCGATCAATTCCACGGTGACACCGAAAATCACCTTGCCACTATGCGGAATCGTGCTGACATCGACGATGTGGGCATTGCTCAACTTGCCGTCGATTTCCTTGATGCGGCCTTCCGCGAAACTCTGTTGCTCACGCGCAGCATGATATTCCGCATTTTCCTTGAGATCACCATGCGCACGTGCCTCGGCAATCGCCGCAATAATCCGCGGACGATCCTCCGTTTTCAGCCGCGCAAGTTCTGCACGCAACTTTTCGGCGCCTTGCGCTGTAATCGGAACCTTGGTACTCATAATATGCTCACTCCTGGTGCAGGCTTTGCAGGCTGATAACATTGCTGGAGTTCAGATATTCCAGCGCCATGCAGGTTGCACGAGCACCTGCCAGCGTCGTGCTGTATGAAATCTTGTGCTGCAAGGCAGTGCGCCTGATTGTATAGGAATCAGCAATCGCCTGTTTTCCCTCGGTGGTATTGACAATCAAATCTATCTGGCCGTTTTTGATCATGTCAACAATATGCGGTTGTCCTTCCAGCACCTTGTTGACAACAGCACATTCAATCCCGTCTGCCTTGATGGCCGCCGCCGTACCGCGCGTTGCAACCAGGCGATAGCCCTTTTCCACGAGCTCGCGCGCGAGTTCGACAATCGGTCCACGCTCCGATTTTCTTACACTGAGAAAGGCCATGCCGCTGGCAGGCACTGCGTTGCCCGCGCCCAGTTGTGCCTTTGCAAACGCCTCTCCGAAGGTCTTGCCAATACCCATCACCTCGCCGGTGGATTTCATCTCCGGGCCCAGCAAGGGATCCACACCCTGGAACTTGATAAAAGGAAAAACCGCTTCTTTTACCGAGTAAAAGTCAGTCCTGACCACGCCAGTGAGGCCCTGCTGCCTGAGGCTCTTGCCGGTCATTACGCGGGCCGCAATCTTCGCCAGCGGCCGGGCAGTGGCCTTGGAAACAAACGGCACCGTCCTGGATGCGCGCGGGTTCACCTCGATCAGGTAGATATCATCACCCTTGATGGCGAATTGTGTATTCATCAGGCCGCAGACCTTCAGCTCTTTCGCCATCGAGGCAACCTGTTCAGACATGCGCGCCTGTATCTCAGCACTCAATGTATACGGTGGCAGGGAGCAGGCCGAATCGCCGGAGTGCACACCAGCCTGTTCAATATGCTCCATGATGCCGCCGATCAGAACATCCTCACCGTCACAGATGGCATCAACATCAACCTCGACCGCGTCATCGAGAAAGCGGTCCAGCAGCACCGGTGAATCATTGGAGACCTGTACCGCCTCGCGCATGTAACGCGCCAGGTCGTTGCCGGAATAGACGATTTCCATGGCACGCCCGCCAAGCACATAGGAAGGACGCACCACCAGCGGGTAACCCACTTCCTCGGCAAGCGCCAGCGCCTCGTCCGGGTCAGAGGCAATCCTGTTCGGCGGTTGCAGCAGACCGAGTTTTTCGACCATCTGCTGAAAGCGCTCACGATCCTCGGCATGGTCGATTGCATCGGCGGAGGTGCCGATAATCGGTGCACCGTTGGCTTCCAGACCACGCGCCAGTTTCAGCGGTGTTTGCCCGCCATACTGCACAATTACACCTTTGGGCTGTTCGACATGGATGATTTCGAGCACGTCCTCCAGTGTCAGCGGTTCAAAATACAGACGGTCCGATGTGTCGTAATCAGTGGAAACCGTTTCCGGGTTGCAGTTCACCATGATGGTTTCGAAACCATCCTCACGACAGGCCAGCGCGGCATGCACACAGCAATAGTCAAACTCGATGCCCTGGCCGATGCGGTTTGGCCCGCCTCCCAGCACCATGATTTTTTCATTGCCAGACGGCAAGGCCTCGCACTCTTCTTCATAGGTTGAATACAGGTAGGCCGTCGCCGTGGAGAATTCAGCGGCACAGGTATCGACGCGCTTGTAAACCGGGCGGATATTCAGTGCGTGACGACGCGCGCGCACCTCGTCTTCAGTCAAATCCAGCAGGCTTGCCAGGCGGGAATCCGCAAAGCCCTTGCGTTTCAAACACCTTAGCCATTCGTAACCGAGCCCCTCCGTGCCGAGCCTGCGCACCAGTCCCTCGTGTACCACAAGATCGTCGATCTGTGCCAGGAACCAGGGGTCGATGGCCGTCAATTCAAACAGTTCAGCAATCGACAGCCCGGCACGAAAACCATCGGCCACATGCCAGAGCCGGTCCGGGCGTGCGATGCGCAATTCCCTGCGCAGCTCTTCCCGCTCCTCTTCAAGCGACAGGTCGAACATCTCGTTGAGGCCGTCCATGCCGGTTTCCAGGCCGCGCAAGGCCTTCTGCAGGGATTCCTGGAAGGTGCGGCCAATCGCCATAACTTCACCAACCGCCTTCATCTGGATACCCAGTACCGGCTCGGCCTGCGGGAATTTCTCAAAAGTAAAGCGCGGCACCTTGGTGACCACGTAATCGATGGTCGGTTCAAACGAGGCGGGGGTGGCGCCGCCGGTAATTTCGTTGCTCAGCTCATCCAGGGTAAAACCAACAGCCAGTTTAGCCGCGACCTTGGCGATCGGAAAGCCGGTCGCCTTGGAGGCCAGCGCCGATGAACGCGAGACACGCGGATTCATCTCGATCACCACCATGCGCCCGTCGGCCGGGTTGATGGCAAACTGAACGTTGGAGCCGCCGGTCTCGACGCCGATCTTGCGCAACACTGCAAGCGAGGCATCACGCATGATCTGGTATTCCTTGTCGGTCAGGGTCTGCGCGGGCGCTACCGTGATGGAGTCACCGGTATGCACACCCATGGGATCGAGGTTTTCAATGGAGCAGATGATGATGCAGTTGTCCGCCTTGTCGCGCACCACCTCCATCTCGAATTCCTTCCAGCCGAGAATTGATTCCTCCAGCAGCACCTCGGTGGTCGGCGACTGGTCCAGCCCGTGTTCGCATATGGCACCGAACTCCTCGCGGTTATAGGCGATGCCGCCACCGCTGCCGCCCATGGTAAAGGATGGCCGGATAATGATCGGGAAACCGATGGAGGCCGTCACCTGGTGCGCCTCTTCCATGCTGTGCACCACGAACGCGCGCGAGGTTTGTAGCCCGATTTCCAGCATGGCCTGGCGAAACAGCCCGCGATCCTCGGCCATGTCGATAGCCTCGCGGCTGGCACCGATCAGCTCGACACCGAATTTCTCGAGCACGCCTTCACGCACCAGGTCGAGAGCACAATTCAGCCCGGTCTGGCCGCCCATGGTCGGCAACAGCGCGTCCGGGCGTTCCTTCTCGATAATATGCTGCACCGTCTGCCATACGACCGGTTCGATATACACGGCATCGGCCATGTCCGGATCGGTCATGATGGTGGCCGGGTTCGAATTCACCAGCACCACGCGGAAACCTTCCTCGCGCAGGGCCTTGCAGGCCTGTGCACCGGAGTAATCAAACTCACACGCCTGCCCGATAACGATCGGGCCGGCGCCGATGATGAGCACGCTTTTTATGTCAGTTCTTTTCGGCATTGCTTTTCGCTACAGAGGTTACTGAGATTTAAAAGAACGTTTCGCGCAAAGCCGCAAAGACGCCAAGAAAACTAAAATCTTCCTTCATTACTGCTCCGTCTTTATTCAAAAACAATAAACGCGTACGTATGCAATCAAAATAATTTACCACCAACATTATTTACGCCTTTCTTTGCGCCTTTGCGGCTTTGCGCGATACAGGTTTTGACTTTTCTATGTGACCTACTGCCACATATTCATTCAGAAACGTTAACTTCATGCATCTGCACTCAAACTAAATCAACCACCAACATTACTTACGCATTTCTTTGCGCCTTTGCGCGAGATTGCCTTTGATCATTTCCCCGTGCCCCCTGTGGCTACCCCGCCTTCTCCATCATCTCTACAAAGCGGTCAAACAGTGGAGCCACGTCGTGCGGCCCCGGGCTGGCTTCCGGGTGGCCCTGAAAGCTGAAGGCCGGACAATCGGTCCGCTCGATGCCCTGCAGGGACTGGTCAAACAGCGAACGATGGGTGGCCCTGAGATTCGCAGGCAGGCTGTTTTCATCAACCGCAAAACCGTGGTTCTGGCTGGTAATCATTACGCGCCGTGTATCGAGATCCTGCACCGGGTGATTTGCGCCGTGGTGGCCGAATTTCATTTTCAGCGTGCTGGCACCGCTGGCCAGTGCCAGCAACTGGTGCCCCAGGCAAATGCCGAACAGCGGGATGCCGCTGCCAAGCAGTTCCCCGATCGCACTGATGGCATAGTCACAGGGCTCGGGGTCACCCGGGCCATTGGAAAGAAAGATGCCGTCCGGCTTCAGTGCAAGCACATCACTGGCCGGGGTTTGTGCAGGAACCACGGTAATGCGACAGCCGCGATCGGCGAGCAGGCGCAGGATATTGCGCTTCACGCCGTAGTCATAAGCCACCACGTGGCGGGGAAGATCGTCGGCGGAAGCGGGCGCGGGCAAGCCCGTTGCCAGCGACCAGCTGCCTTGCTGCCAGTCATAGGACTCGCGCGTGGTCACTTCCTTCGCCAGGTCCATGCCCTTCAGCCCGGGAAATCCGCGCGCCACGGCCAGTGCCGCGGCTTCATCGATAGTGTCAGCGGCGACCAGACAGCCGCCCTGTGCACCCTGCTCGCGCAGGATGCGCGTCAGCCGCCGGGTATCGATATCGGCGATGCCGATAACATTGTTCTCGAGCAAATAGTCTTGCAGGGATGCCTGGCTGCGCCAGTTGCTCAGCAACACCGGCAGGTCGCGGATCACCAGGCCGGCGCAATGAATGGCGGCGGCTTCCTCGTCTTCAGGGTTGGTACCGACATTGCCGATGTGGGGATAGGTCAGGGTGACGATCTGTTGCGCGTAGGACGGGTCGGTGAGAATTTCCTGGTATCCGGTCATGGCGGTATTGAAGACCACCTCGCCGCTCACCTGCCCCTCGATACCAATAGCGGTGCCACGGAATAAACTTCCGTCTGCCAGGGCCAACAGGGCCGCTTTTTTCAACAGTACCTCCGCGTCTGACGAAGAAAACGGGAGGGTTCCGAGGAACCGTCCCGTTTATGGATTACTGAATTACACCACTGCAAGTTGCGCAAATTATACTGGAGGGTGTACGAGGCTGTCTACGGCCCGGACCACCCGTCCCATACCCGCCTGGCCGGGAAGCTGCGGGTTGTTCTCCCCGGACTTGCCGGGTTTTTTCACATCACATAGCCGACGGCGGTTAGCGCGGCACTACGCGCCATAAGGCAAAAAACACACGACTGCACGCAGATTTGATGCTGCCGGCACACCTGTCAGCTTCTCAATGAAACAATAAAATGCCTGTCATAGCCCTGCGGCGCCCGCAATGATGGCCCTTCATGGCTTCCATGATAGTCACCAGCACTTGTTGTCCACCACGCCGTTCGCCTTTTTGACGCCCGCAGAATCGATACTGAAGCTTGCACACTTCGCATCACTGGCCTGGGGCTTGCCACTCACGGGCGTGGCTGTAAACACGTAGCAGGGAGATGCCCCGCAACCCGTGGTGGCCACTGCAATCGAGTACAGGCCCTCGGGCGTAATGTACGGGTCTTCAGCATAGCCAAGCTTGGTCATATCGTCGGCATACTGCTTGTGATCGAGCAGATACTGTTCCTGTCTATTCACCACGATCATCAGTGTGCCGGTGGCCTCGGAGCGGCGCGACTTGTTCATCTGCGCGATATACGAAGGATAGGCAATCGCCGCGATAATACCGATGATGGTCACGGCGATTACCAGTTCTGTCAGGGTAAAGCCCGAATGCGCCCGCGGGGCAGCAGTATTGCCGGTTGCCCTGGCCGCCCGCCTGCGGCCAGCTGCGGCCGGGGCGGACATGGCAGGGTCGGGAATCTGCATGCTGGCCGGACTCATTATTCCTCTTGATACCAGTAGAGGCCTTTAGGGCCCGAGAGGTTAACCCGCGTATCGAGGATGGAACCCTCCAACTCGCCCACCGGATTACCGGCGCCACTGGCGGGGAAGACCAGGCGTATGCGTCCATCCTCACCAACATACGGGGACGGGGTAGAAAGAATCATCGTGCCCATTTCCGCCCGTCGGTCGACCTTCTCCAGCTTTTCGGCTTGCTTGTCGAAGTTGAAAACGGCGGTGGCATCCAGCAGGCTGACAGTGTAAAGATACGCCAGGCCCGCCGTGGCCTTGCAAAGATCTTCTACGGGCGTGTCCGGGGTCGGAGCCGGAGCCGGGGTGAAGGTCGTGAATATCACGTTGCCGCCAACGGTAATGGAGGTTGCCAGGCTTTTTTCACCGGGCTCCTCCTCCAGGTTGATATACCAGCCTGACGCCGAGTAGAGTTTACTCTGCTCTGCGACCACCACATCTTCGTCATCTGCTTCCTGAATCAGGTCCGCTGTTGCATCGTATAAATCGCTTTCATCAAGTGGCAACTTGCACCTGAAGTCATTTTCGGGCGACCCCCCGCAAGTGTACGAGGTTGTGGTGTATGGGCTGATCTGCTTGTCCTGAATCATGTAGAAGCGGTTTTGTACAACCTTCTCAATCGGGTTAGTGCGGTCGCCGCTGCCGATCAGCACCGCATCGAACACCAGCGAGCCACGCCGCGCCCTGACGATGTCCGGCGTGTTGAAGAAGCGCCGGTCGTTTGCAGCGTTGCCGCCATTGAATGCTGCAAGCTTGACAATGCTCGACTTGATCTTGCCGGCAGCCGCCAGCAGATCAACCCGCCAGACATTGCCACCGGTGTCGGCGGCGTAGATGCGATCGGTCAAGCCATCGCCGTTACTGTCCAGCACCGCGACCCGCGCCGCGATGCCATGCTTCAGGCCGGTCTCCTGCAGGTTGGTGCCACTGGTTGCCGCCGGTGAAACACTCCAGACCAGTTTACCGCTGTCCGCATCCACGATAAAGATGGCGCGCCCCATGCTGTCAGGCGTGGCAACATCCGGCGTGTCCTTGTTAACATCAAAGCCGCCACCGAAGATGATCACGGGCCTGGGCTTGCCGCTGCCATCAACATAGCCCGCGATGGTAGTCGGTACCGGTTCTGACCAGCTCTGGCCCAACTCGGAAAAATCATCCTCGGGAAAGGGGGATGTTTCATTGCTGATCATCCATTTATATTCAGGTGTTTCGGGCTTCGAAAGGTCCAGGGCATAGTAGGCACGCCCACCCCGGCGCAGGCCGAAATAAACGTACACCTTGTCCTCGCCTTTCAGCGTGCCGTCGTTGTTGACGTCTTTGATATACGCCACCGGAGAGGAGTCGATCCCGTAGATATGCTGCTTGGATTGCTCATTGAGCAGTCGTTTCTGCAGGACCGGGGCCAATTCCTTCGGGAAGAAGGCCCAGTCCTCGTCACCTTTATCGTCGTTCACGTCGAACATGTGCAGGAAGCCGGCATTCGTCCCGACTACGATACGCAGTTCCTGATCCTTCCCCCCGTAGTTGATAACCAGCGGTGCGGAGTGCAGCATGTCGCCGAGGATCCAGGGACGGGTATCATTGGTTTTGCCATCACCGTCTTCATCCTGTACGTCGACACCGCTGGACCAGTCGATCAACTCCTCCAGTTCATCCTTGTTATTCACGTCAAAGAAGTTGAACAGTTCAGCATCCGTGGCGAAGCCGAAGGCTTCGGGTGTCATGTTATTGCTTTCGAAATCTTCCAGTTTGCCGTTGTCCCCGGTATTGGTCTTGATTTTGCGGCTGGATGGATTCCTGGCAGCCAGCAGCGCGCCGGCGCCACCCTTTTCCACATCGGGGCCATCCTGAGTGGTGCTCCAGAAGGTCTGCGCAGTTACCTTGATCTGACCGGTAGCATTGTCAATTGCCGGCTGACCGTTCGCATCCTGGATCTCGGCCTTGCCGGTTAAAGAATCAACATTCACCTTCAACTTCTTGATATTGCCCGACCAGCGCGTGCCGTTGCTGGGCTTGTACATCGCCAGGATGAGATCATCGCGGCTGCGGGTACGATTGAAAGAATCCACTGCAATCGCGGGCGAGGTGAAGGTACCGGGATCCTCGAGGATCTCGAGGAGGGCCGCCTCGAACGCCGCGGCAAGTTCTTCAGCCGAGTCGGCCGTGGCGTATACGCCCAGTCCCGGGCCCTTGCCTTGCCCCTTGTCTGCCGTGTCCTGGAGCAAAACCTGGTCGGTCGCAAAACCGATGGTGTAGGTGAGCACCTCCTGCTCGTAGAGGTACTCGGCCAGTTCCGGCATGCAATTCTCCTCGGGATCCCCGAACCCGTTTGTGTATAAATTGCAGTTACCTATAGTCACGCCCTTTTCCTCCCACAGGTCCTTGATGCCTGTGTTGGCATCCGTGTCAAATGTCGGCTCCCCGTCTGTCATGAGGATAATATTGATGTTCCCACAGATCGGGGGTGTGGGTTTAATGTAACCATCGCCGCTCTCGGCCTGTTGGTCCCTGTCATTATCGAGCAGGCCATAGAGAACATCTCCGCCGGCCGTGTAGCGGCTGGCCTCAAACAATGTCTCGCACAGCGGTGTAAATCCGGAAGCATCAAGTCCTTCCACCCTGGTTTTCATGTCGTCTCGTTGCGTTTCGCTCATATCGTCGATCAGGCGCTGGATTACCCGGCCACCCTGATTGTTGTTGAATGTCATCAGGCCGAAATCGACCCCCGGGTTGTCGCCGATCAGTTTGGTCACGGCACCCTGTGCGATTTCGATGCGTGAAGCCCCCGGGGGGGGATTACTACTTCCGTCAACAGCCCGTCCCATACTTCCGGAGTTATCGAAGATAAACAGCACCTTCTGCCTCTCGCTTGAATTCGCGAAGAAGATCTCCGTGTCATCCGCCTGTATGGCAGTGCTTGTGGCAAACAGCAGGAGCACGGTCGAGGCAAATCCTGTTATTTTACTGATGGTATTCATGGCATGTTCCCCGTTAATCCATTTACTCATTTCAGATTCCTCGCAAACTCCCGAGGACCCGGCCCCGCGCTTGCGGGCCAGCACAACACTGCGCTAGCGGGCCAGTATCTCTTTCGTTGCTCCACCAAATATACGTGTCTGCGCACCGCTGCTGACCAAATCGTCGCGTTCGCTGAGGTGTTCACTGTCGAGCTCGTAATATTCGCAGCCGATAAAGGAGACGCTGGAAGCAGTGGGACTTCTCGGACACTCCAGCTCCTGATCAGGTAGCAGGCGCACCACGTTCACCTTTGCCACGATATAATCATCGCCAGAGAAGATATCGTCCTGGTCACTACCGGTAAAATTGACGGGGTCCGCCATGGCGGCTGCACGGCCCGCATCCGCCACCTGGAAAGAGTCGTACATGCTCTGGATATTGCCCGCCATGCGCAGACCAAAGATGCTGGTGGACATGCCCGCAATACCGATGATCGACAGGATCAGCAACAGCAGCAGCGATACCAGCAGCACCGTCCCTTTCTCCCGATTGTCTGTTCTGTATTGCATCAGCTTTCATCCTTGATAATGAACTGGGGATTGCGCAGCGATACCGTGGTACTGATAACGGTGCGGTGATAATTATCGCCACGAGTCACCGGACTCCCCGTCCCGAGGTTATAGGTCCTTGCGTCCGTGTAGGTAAAATCCTCTTCATCGGTCCTGACCAGCAGGTAAATTTGCACCACGACCACATCATCCCAGTCATAGGTTGTTGATGAATTAATGGTAGCTGCATCGTGAAAGGAATCAAGATTTCCATCAGCGTCGCTGTCGACGCCAAACAGCAGGCGCATCTCCTCAACCCCGGATATCAGCGCTTCCGACTGCATGGCCATCGCGCTGCCATTCCAGCGCAGGGCCTTGCGGCTCAGCGAGGGCGGGTCGCCGGAGCCCGGGCCCTTCTGGACGTAATAGGCATGCACCAGGTACTCCCAGGCCCTGCCATCTGCAACCACGTCGGTGGGCGGGCTATCGGCGCCGTCATAGAGTACCCCGTGGTCATAATTCGCCAGCAGGTAGGTCTTGTTGTTCGCCACGGAGGCGGTTGCAAGCGGTGCGGTGCGCGTGTGCTTGATGACCAGCACGGTGGTATCGGGCAACGCATCGGTGATACAGCCATAGGCCTTGCCTGTGCCATCACTTTGCGTGGCCAGCAGCGACTTGTTGAAATCGTAGGCCGCTGCATCGCCGCTGCAGTCATTGCTGACGCTTC
>JBATIF010000089.1:0-4366 GCA_049667605.1 Gammaproteobacteria bacterium | reverse complement strand
CATAAAAACCTCGTGTATTCAGGTAAATACGTAAAACGATGACAAGCCTGCGGCTGGCGCAATTATTGCAGATTACACCGATAACATTCCCCGCTGGCCGCTTCGTAAACGGGCCAGATGAATCACGAATGCTTGCCTTTTTGCAGCGGAGCAGTATGTGAAAATTACCTCTTTCCAGCATTACCTGGATCAGCTGCACCAGCGCTTCGCCTCGCTCGACAGCGGTGCCGTCGCCGACTACATACCGGAACTTTTCAAGGCAGACCCGGAGTGGTTCGGCATTGCCATCGTTACTGTCGACGGCCACGTATACCAGACCGGCGATACCCACCAGCCGTTCAGCATCCAGTCGATCTCCAAGGCGTTCACCTACGGCATCGCCCTGGAGGACAAGGGCGAGGACCTCGTCAGCTCCAAGATCGACGTGGAGCCCTCGGGCGAGGCCTTCAATTCAATCAGCCTCGAGCAGGATACCGGGCGCCCGCGCAATCCCATGATCAACGCCGGCGCCATCGTCGCCACCAGCCTGGTCGATGGCGACGATGGTGACGCCCGGATAAAACGCATCCTGGAAAAATTTGCCCGCTATACCGGGCGTAATCTTGATATCGACGAAGCCATCTATCGCTCGGAAAAGACCACGGGTCACCGCAACCGCGCCATCGCCCACCTGTTACGCAATTACGACATCCTCGAGAACGATCCGGAAGACCCGCTGGATGCTTATTTCCGCCAGTGTTCCATCCTGGTCAATGCGCGCGACCTCGCTTTGATGGGTGCGACACTGGCCAACGATGGCGTCAACCCCGTCACCGGTGTCAGGGCACTGGAATCAGCAAAGGTGCCGCGCGTCCTCTCGGTGATGGCCACTTGCGGCATGTACGATTACTCGGGAAACTGGATTTACAATGTCGGCATGCCCGCCAAGAGTGGAGTTGGTGGCGGAGTCGTGGCGGTCCTGCCAGGCCAACTCGGGCTGGCGGTGTTCTCGCCGCGGCTGGATGCCAAGGGCAACAGTGTCCGTGGCATTGCAGTGTGCGAAGCCCTCTCGGCCGACTTCGGCCTGCACATGCTGCGCGTCACGCGTACCACTTCCGCCAGCGTCCTGCGCACCAGTTATACGGGCGCCAGCGTGCGCTCCAAGCTCAACCGTGACCCGGCCAGCGACACCTTCCTGAACGACGCCGGCGAGCGCGTGCTGGTGTTCGAACTCACCGGCGAACTCATGTTCGTCTCCGCCGAGGTCATCGCGGTGGCCGCTAACGAACAAATGGAGGCGCGCGATTTCTTCATTTTAGACCTGGCGCGGGTCACCTCGATCGACCAGTCCGCCTCCACCCTGCTGGCAAACCTGATCCACGAGCTCCAGCAAGCGGGCAAGGTGGTACTGCTTACAGGCACCGACCGCCATTACCCGTTCACGCGGTTTCTAAAACAGAACCTCAAGGCAGTCGGGCAGACGCCCATACTCGAGTACACCGATATCGACCGCGCCCTGGAATATGCGGAAGACCGCATGCTCGGCGACTCACCCGTAAAAAAACAGGCCGGCCACTCGATAGCGCTACAGGAACAGCCGCTTTGCAGGCACTTCGATGCCGAGGAACTGGAACGGCTGCACAGCCTTTTGCAGGAAGAAAATTTCCAGGCGGGAGAGCTGGTCTGCCGGGAGGGCGAACTGGCCGACAAACTCTATTTTCTTTCCAGCGGGCGTGTCAGCGTGTCGCTCAAGCTGGATCACACGCACCGTCGCCGGCTCGGCGCCTTCGCCGCGGGCTGGGCCTTCGGTGAATCCGCCCTGTTCAAGGCCCACACACGGACCGCGGATATTCTCGCCGACACCGATGTACAGCTTTACAGTTTCAACCCGACCGGGCTGAGAGAAATGACAAACCCCGTGGCCGCCCGTGTCCTGACCAAGATGCTCAGCAACCTCGCGGAACTGAGTCTCGCACGACTGGAACGCGCCAACCATGAAATAAAAATCCTCACCCGCTAACCCGTCCCGTAACCCCTTAATGGTGTCAACATATTTTCTTCTTATATCAGAGAGTTGCAATAACCGGGATCTGAACCGAGTGGTGCTTACTTAAGCAGTTTCATCAATATATGAAGTGCAATTGTCCACGGAAGCACACGGAAAAACACGGAAAAATAAATTGTCTGACCGGAAACGGTTCCGTGTGTTTCCGTGGCAGGGTTTCTTAAGTAAGTGCCATTCGGATCTGAACCCTGTTTTTACAGGTCCCTGAGCGTTTCGCCGGCAAGCCAGTCGATGACCCCGGACAGGGCCTCCCCCGGCTCCAGCCCCTCGTCGAGGGCGGCCGCGTAAAGTGCCAGTTGGCGATGCGCGCTGGTGCCGCGCCGCGGGATGTCCAGCACCCGCTCCAGTTCCCGGCTGCAACCCAGCTCATCCGCATCCGGGGCAACCTTCTCGAGGATGTCGGCGAGCAGCTCATCGATGCCGACCACGCTTGCGCTTGCAAAATCCACCAGGCCCTCGTCGTAGCCGTAGCGCATCGCCCGCCAGCGGTTTTGGTCCACCAGGAAACGCGAATACACGGGCTCGTGGCGGTGATCACGATGCATGCGATAGAGGTAATGCAGGATGGACTGGGTCAGCGCCGCGATGCCTGCCGTGTCATCAAGATACGTACAGATGTCCGCCACGCGTGTCTCGAGCGTCGGGTAGCGTGCGCTGATGCGCAGGTCCCACCAGATGAAACTCGCATCCTGCAGCACGCCGGCGCGCGTGAGGATGTCGATGTGATTTAGATAATCGCCATAGCTTTCGAAATGTTCCGGCAAGCCGCTGCGCGGAAAATTATCGAACACCGTCAGGCGCCAGGATTTCAGCCCGGTGTCCTCGCCCTGCCAGAACGGCGACGATGTACTCAGGGCCAGCAGCAGTGGCAGGTAGCCGGCAAAGCGGTTCAGCAGTTCCACCCGAAGTTCGTCGTCCTCGATGCCGATGTGCACGTGCATACCGCAAATCAGCAAGCGCCGCGCCAGCGACTGCATGTCGCGGAACAGCAAATCGTAGCGCTCCTTGTGCGTCTGCCGCTGCAGGTGCCACTCGGCGAAGGGATGCGTCGAGGCCGCGATCGGGGCCAGCCCGTAGTCGCCCGCGACCTCGCTGATCAGGCGCCGCAGCCGCGCCAGGTCTGCGCGCGCCTCGGCCACCGTCGCGCAAACCCGGGTGCCCACCTCGATCTGCGAACGCAGCAGTTCGGATTCCACCAGTCCTTCCCCAGCGACCGCCTTGCAGCGCGCAAGGATCTCGCGCGGCGGGTCGATCGCAACGTCGCGGCTGTCACGATCCACCAGCAGGTATTCTTCCTCGATGCCGACGGTGAAGGAAGGCCCGGCGCCGGCCATTAGTTCTCCCAGAGCCGGTAGAGGTCGGGGTCGGCAAGAATATCGCGCAGGGCCTCGTCGAGAATGCTTGCCCAGCGCTCCGCGCCCGCCTCGGTGTTCACCAGGTCCTGGCGCGTCTCGATCGAGACATGCGGCAGGCCCGCGGCCTCGGCGTGGTGGTCGATGGTGTAGTCCGCCGCATGCCGGCCCGAGTAGGGCTCGTTGTCGCCGACAAGGATATTCTCCGGGTGCGCGCACAGGCGCTCGAACAGCGGCGCCGGGATGCGCGGATCCTTGTCCCACATCAGCCCGATCTGCCAGGGGCGCAGCCGGCCGTCGGCTGCCAGCTGCGGGGTAAAACTGTGGATGGAAATAAAGGCCGGGATGACGCCGCGTGCGCGGATGCGCGCCAGCATGTCATCGATGGCACGCCGGTATGGCGTGTAGAAGCAGTGGATGCGCAGCGCCCGCTGTTCGCGCGACAGGCCCTGGTTACCGGGAATCGGAATGCTGTCGCTGACTTCCGGAATCAAAGTCGGATCCTCCAGGCCGCGATTCAGGTCGACTAGCAGGCGCGAATACCCTGCCAGCACGGCCGGCGCATCGAGGTGCTCGCTCAGGTGGGTAATCAGCTTGCGCGTGCCGATATCGAAAGCAACGTGCTCCTCGAGTATCGCGGCCTCAAGTCCGAGTCCATCGAGCGCGGCGGGTATCCGGTTGCTGACGTGGTCCCCGACAAGCAGCAGCTTTGCGGCACCGCCCTCGTTGAGGATGCTGACCGGCTCGGGATCACCCGGTCCGATCAACGGGCAATCATCAGGGTCGGTGGCAGTTTCCAGTGAATCCATAATGGCATTTCTAAAAAGGGGCCGGATACGAATAGTGCTTACTTAAGCAGTTTCATCAATATATGGAGTACAATTGGCCACGGAAGCACACGGAAAAACACGGAAAAATAAATTGTCTGACCGGAAACGGTTCCGTGTCCTTCCGTGTGTTTCCGTGGCAG
>JBATIF010000088.1:0-5137 GCA_049667605.1 Gammaproteobacteria bacterium | reverse complement strand
GCCTGCGCATTCGCAGTGAGGGTTTCATCACTGAATTCCGCCCCCCAGGGACAGTGCGGGTTGCTCATTTCAGCGGCCACATCCATGCCCAGCATGATCTTGAAATCGAGGTCTTCGTTGCGGATCACTTCGAGCACCGTTTCGGCGTGGGGACTGCAATCATAGAGCCTGAGAAACTTCCAGTTTTTCGCCAGGATGTTGAGGTCTTCGCTGATTTCTGCATAACTCGGGAATACGCCGGCTTGCGGAGACTGGCCTTCCCGATAGCCGGAATAACAAATTGCGTTGCCGTGTCCTGCCTGCATGGCAATCCTGCTCACCGCCTGTTTTGTTGCTTTGCTAGACATACTTGAGGTTTCCATCCTTGTCCCAAATGCCCCAATAGGCCCCGACATCTCCTTCCTTGTCTATTTTCCAGGTTTCGTCAAACGATGAGAAGTAGAAGATTTCGACACCCTCCTGTTCGGCCCACTGGTAGGTGTTGATGAGATACCTGATGGCATTTTCAAAGGAAGGAATGGCGCCCCCCTCCGGCGTGCCCACGTTCGGCCAGCCGGTTTCAGCAATGATAACCTTCTTGCCATTCGCAGCCCCGACGGCACGACGATACATATCTTTCATGTACAGCAGGCTGTACTCGGCCGGGCAACCCTCCCAGAAAGGATAGCAGTTGGCGAGAATCACATCGCAGGCCTCGGTCACCCGCGGGTGATCGACGAATTCGAAATAGGCATCGACATAGCCGACATCAACACCCGGAACGGCCTGCTTGGCACGATTGATATAATCGATCAGCTCATCCTCGGACAGGTCACCGCGAAGCAGCACCTCGTTGCCCACCGCCAGGATATCCGCATGACCCGCCTTCGCAACCTCGATGGCGCCGGCCAGCTCCTTCTCGTTGTTCTCCCGATCGGCCTCCAGCCAGACGCCGACCATGGACTTGAGCCCGTTTTCAGCGGCAATCCCGGGGATCTGTTCATTGCCTTCCGTGCAGGAAAAGGTACGCAGCCACTTGACGCTGGGCGTGATGAATTTCATTCGCTCACGAATCTGGGCGGCACCAATTTGCGTGCCCGGACCCTGACCTTCTACGTAAGGACTGAAGCAAATACCATGAATCTTCTGATCGAGAATTTTGCGAACAATTGCAGCCAATTCCTCGGCGGATAGACTGGAAATATCGATTCCGGCCAAACCCATATGGCCACCGTAACCCCCCGACATCCTGTTACTGTATCCACTTGACACTGTGATCTCCTGATTTTTATGTATCGTTTTGCAGCCGGAGTCGCCCCCAGCCAGTATCTGAGCCGTGCAATATATCATGTATATATATTTAATCTATACCAGGGAAAACTTGATTTATTTGCTTGGGGAAAACCCCGGGAGTTGCGGCACTGCAAGAAACAAAGTGACGCAGCAATCTATTAGTAACTGATTAATAAGTAATTATTTTTCCGATCTACGCGCACTCTCATGTTAACACTTGAATACATCGGTGCTCCCACCGGGCTTATTCGCCTGTCTGGAACCGATCAGCTTGCGCTCAGCGCACAACCATCAAGTCAAGGCGCGGCCGTATATAAAAGGTCCGGCGCGAATGCGGCGCCTCTACCTCGAAGTGCCGGTTGCCGGTCATGAATCAGAAACACCGGAATAGTTGCTGGAGTAGCGATTGTCTATTTTGCCAAACTGCCACGTTCGTGCGCGCAACCATCTAATGATCGCCGGGCGGAAATTCAGTTGAATGCGGGGGACTGCGTACCACCAGTCGGCTATTACAATTCACCGGCTGAAGCCTGGCACAGGTGTTATAGCAGGAGGTAACAGCCAGGCTCAATCGGAGTCTGCCTGGTCGCCTGAACTTCTTTCCCTGTAGCTGTTTCACTTTCGAGATACCACCAGAATGGAACCGCCGGCTGGCGTGCCAGGTGCCGACAAGCCGCTCTCTACCCTGCCCCTGGATACCCTGGCAAAGATAACTGGCAGGGAAAGAAATGATGCTGTAATGTACAAAACGCAAGAGTTAGCGTAGACAAACTGCAATCCACAAGCAGATAAAGAAGATCAAATGCCGACAAGCAATGTCCGACATATTTCACGACTGACCCGCGATACCCTGGCCCTGGTGCTGGCGGGTGGGCGGGGATCACGTTTGTACGAACTGACAAGCCGGCGTGCCAAGCCTGCCGTTTATTTCGGAGGCAAGTTTCGAATCATCGACTTTCCGTTGTCCAATTGCGTCAATTCCGGCATCCGGCGAATCTGCGTGCTCACCCAGTACAAGGCACATTCCCTCATCCGTCACCTGGTGAGAGGCTGGAGTTCCTTCAAGAGTGAGCTGGGTGAATTCGTCGAAGTACTGCCGGCCTCCCAACGCACCGACTCAGGCTGGTACGCGGGAACAGCCGATGCTGTCTTTCAAAACCTGGATATCATCAAGTCATGGCAGCCCAAATACATCCTCATCCTGGGAGGCGATCACGTCTACAAGATGGACTATGGCCCGATGTTGGCAAATCACGTAGAAAAAAACGCCGACATGTCGATCTCTTGCATAGAGGTTCCGCTTGAAGAAGCCACGGAATTCGGTGTCATCGGTGTCGATAAAGACAACCGGGTCGTGTCTTTCGATGAAAAGCCGTCTTCACCTTGTCCACTGCCCGGGTCCGAAGACAGAGCGCTGGTATCAATGGGCAATTATGTGTTCAACACCGAATTTCTTTACAAGCATTTAAAGCTGGATGCCATCAACCACCAGTCAAGCCATGACTTCAGCAAGGACATAATCCCCTCCATCATGCGTGATTCGAACCTTTACGCATACCCGTTTCAGGACGTAGATGCAAGCACAGAGCCCTACTGGCAGGATGTAGGAACGCTGGATGCATTCTGGGCAGCCAACATAGGCCTCGCGGATGTCACCCCGAAACTGAATCTGTATGACGAGCAATGGCCGATTCTTACCCATCAAAGCCAGTTGCCATCGGCCAAGTTTGTCTTCGATGTCAAAATGCAGGACTCGATCGTCTCCGGCGACTGCATTATTTCCGGCGCATTGATAGAGCGCTCTGTATTGTTCTCCAGTGTCCGGGTTCACTCCAGCGCAGAGGTGAGAGAGTCTGTCGTGTTACCGCAAGTTGTTATCGGAAGTCATTGCCGAATCAAGCGCGCCATTATCGATCGCGGCTGCAGGCTTCCGGATAACATGGTTATAGGAGAGGACCATGATGAAGATGCCAAGCGTTTCCGCGTGACCTCTACTGGCGTAGTACTGGTCACGCCGGAGATGCTGGGCCAGGAAGCGGGAATACTTATATAGAAATTATTCCTGCTGACCCGTCAACTTTTATTGAAATCGTTAACATCGTTTACATAAAGCTGATCAGGCTGCTAACGGATCAATAGCGGGCACTTCAGGTGACGAAAAACCTGACGAACCGCCCGACAAGGCAGGAAAGAATAGCTGACCCCTCCGGGATGACTGCATGGTTCAATTACCGAAACGGAGTTAACGGACCAATCCTGATAATTTTGTTGCTCGGCTTGGAGTGAAACAGGTAATGAGTATGTCCAGCGAAAACAGCAATGCAGTGTCCGGTGAATTTATAACCGTTGCGGGGGAACGTTATTACGCGATACGCAACGTTGACAAGATGACTCCGTTTTTTATCAGCATTGTTTCAAATGACGACCACTGGTTATTCATTTCTTCAACCGGGGGACTGACAGCCGGCCGGGTGTCCCCCGATACGGCGCTGTTCCCCTATATCACGGTCGACAAGATCCATGAGAGTATCCCGCATACCGGCAGCAAGACGCTGATCAGTACCACAATAGACAGACACAGGTATGAGTGGGAACCATTCAACAAAGGCCATATTGGCCGCTATGCAACCAACCGCAACCTGTATAAAAACATTCTGGGTAACAAGCTGTGCTTTGAAGAAGTCAACCACGACCTGGACCTGGCATTTCGCTACTGCTGGGTTAGCAGCGACACCTATGGCTTTGTGCGTCAGTGTGAACTGGAGAACCTCGGCAATGAGAGCCGCAAGGTGGAACTGCTCGACGGATTGCAGAATATTCTCCCGGCCGGTACTCCGCGCTTTGCCCAGACAAATGTCAGCAACCTGGTGGACGCGTACAAGTGGAGCGAGCTGGACGAGCAAACGGGGCTGGCATTTTTTACACTCTATTCCGGGATTACCGACCGGGCCGAACCTTGCGAGTCTCTCAAGGCCACCACTGTATGTTGTCTTGGTCTGGAGGGACAGAAGGTGCTGCTCTCCTCCGTGCAACTCGACAACTTCCGCCGCGATGAACCTTTAACGCAAGAGGTTCACAAGCGAGGCATTCGCGGTGCTTACCTCCTCAACGTGTCACTCGATCTTGCGCCACAGGCATCCCGGCGCTGGCAACAGGTGATCGGCATCGAGCAGAGCCAGGCGCAGGCGATCAGTCTGCGCCAGCAGCTCGGTGATCCGGCAACGTTGACCGGGGCGATCACCCGCTCTGTGGAAAATGGCTCGGATAAGCTGGCCCGCATCATGGCAGGTGGAGACGCATTCCAGGCCACTGCCGAGGAAACCGTGTCGGCACACCATTATGCCAACGTACTCTTCAATATCCTGCGCGGCGGCACCTTTGACAACCAGTACCAGGTGTCCTCACGGGACTTCAGCGACACCGTCGAAATGTTCAACCGCAGCGTGTATCAGCGCCATAAGGCACTGCTCGATGCGTTGCCCAAACAGCTGGACTATATCAAGTTACACTCCACCATCGAGCAGCAGGGCGACCCGCAGCTGGAACGCCTGACTTACGAGTATCTGCCCATCACCTTTGGTCGCCGGCACGGCGATCCCAGCCGCCCCTGGAACCAGTTTGCAATCAAACTGAAAGACGACCGCGGCAACCGCCTGCTTTCCTATGAGGGCAACTGGCGTGATATTTTCCAGAATTGGGAGGCCCTGACCTTCAGCTATCCGGAATTTATCGAAAACATGGTTGCCAAGTTCGTCAACGCATCGACCATGGATGGCTACAACCCTTACCGCATTACCAAACAAGGCATCGACTGGGAAGTCGAGGAGCCCGATGATCCGTGGAGCTATATCGGCTACTGGGGCGA
>JBATIF010000087.1:0-13645 GCA_049667605.1 Gammaproteobacteria bacterium | reverse complement strand
AGGATCTTTTTGCCGGCCCTGTTGGCGTGATCGAGGACAATGACCTTGCGGCCGCGCTTGCCGGCCTCGATCGCGCACATCAGGCCGGCTGCACCGGCGCCGATGATGAGCACGTCTGTTTTAACGGGGTGGGGCGGCATTTATTTATAAAGTTTGTCAGTGAGGCTAATCGCGGATGAGATCCGCTCTTACAAGTGTATCGTATTTATGTAGGATCGGATCTCATCCGCGATGACCCTGCATGAACCCCTGCCGTGCTTTAACAGCGTTCCAGGACGCTAATCCAGACACCTGTGCCGGGTCCGTCGCTGTGCTCCTTGACCCGGCCTACGGAATCATCCGCCCCGTCAAAATGTAGGCCGGATCAAGCGCAGCGGATCCGGCGGGTTGCTGTCAGGGTTCGTCGTCCTCCACCGGTTCCAGTCGTTCAATCCCCGGCAACGGGGTAAACGGTCCAAGCAGGGTACGTTTCCACCAGTTGCCGCTAGCTGCACGTTCCTCGAAGTTGGTGAAATTGTATTGCCAGGCGTCCACGCGGATGTAGCGCGGTGGATTATCCGCAAAGGGATTGTGCGCCAGCAAGGCGGAGACGCTTGGTGAATTTTGCAGCAGCGCTTCGAGAAAATAACCGAACCAGGGAAGATGCCTCGGGTGCAGGGTGACGAACCACATCTGCCAGTCGAGTCGCGGCTGGTGCGGGATGATGAATTGCGGCCGTTTGTCCAGCAGGTCCGGCTTGTATTTGAAGCGATAGGGTTTCCAGTTGATGCCGTCGACTGAACCCAGCAGTTCGAGTTCGATCCGATGTGTGGTCATGGTCGGGAACACGTGGTACTTGTTGACGATGCTGTAGCCGGTTGTGTACCTGAGTGCGCTGCCCACCGGGCCGGGTATGGATTGATTGCTGGCCAGTTCGTAGAGCTTCAGCATGCTGACGCTGAGGATGACGGCCGCGAGCAGGCCGACGGCGGATTGTTTGACCACGCTCGCCACGGCTGCCGGTTGTGTTTGCATACTTGCCTGCAGGGATGTTGGCAGTACGCGGCGCAGGGCGCGGTCATCGAACAGGAACAGGCAGAGGATGATGGTCAGGAAATTGATCCAGTTGTGGTTGCTGGTAAGGATGATCAGCACCTGCCAGAAAATGGTGATCCAGGCGGCGGTAAGGCGCCAGCGCCGCGGCAGGAACATCATGAACGGCACAAAAATCTCCACAAACAGTGTACCTGCGGTGCCGAAGCGCAGCAGCCAGTCCGGCAACTGGTGGACATACCAGGCCACCGGGTTGGGCAGGGGCTGTACCTCAAAGTAGGTGTCCAGCGCGGTCAAGCCTGACCAGGGGGGGTCGCCGCTGGCGAGCTTTGAAATCCCCGACATGAAACGCAGGCGGAACAGCAGCCAGCGGAACAGCCAGATAACGACGCGCGATTGCGGGGTCAGGAAGATGGCCAGGAAACCGGTCTCCAGCAACAGCGAGTCCCACTGGAAATTCAAAAACGGCTGGCAGGCCGTGAACAGCGACAGGTAGAGGACGAACGCGACAATCAATGCCGCGCGTGACCAGAAATTGAAGATGACGAGCAGCGCGGCGATGCAGCCGGTAATCGTCGTGCCGGCCAGCATCAGGTCACTGGAATTCAGCCAGAACAGTGTGGGGATGATGAAGTAACGTTCGAGCCCGCTGTTTTGCGCAAAGTTGGCCAGCCGTTCGGCAATGGGCATGATGCCCTGGCTGCCGCTGAGGCCATCGATCTGCAGACTGATCGAGACAAAGGCGATCAGGTAGATGCCGCCCAGCAGGCGCAGGAATACAGCCGAGACCAGGCGGTAGCCGTTATTGTCGTTGGTGGTCATGAGCTACAAGCATAGTCCAGTTGACGCAGGTCCGGTTGGCAACCGTGCCAGTCTAGCGCAAATTGTCACAATGTCATGCGGGGCCTGGCGTGTGTTATCGTTATTTTCATTTCGACAGGCAGTGGACCCGTTGCTACCTGACGCGTTATCCAGTTAACCTGATTAACTTATGAGCACCACCCCGTCACCCTTGAGTTACGTCATCGGCCACCCGTGGCGCTTCCTGCTCGATGTGCTGCGTGGTTTCCGGGACAACCAGGGCTTGCTGCTCGCGGGTGCGGTGGCCTATTACACCCTGCTGTCGATTATACCGGTGTTTGCACTCGTGCTGATCGTGCTTTCCCAGTTCATCGATCAGGCATTGCTGCTTGAAACGGTATCGACCATCCTCGCGATGGCCGCGCCGATACGGACCGAGGTGCTGTCGAAGCACCTTGAAGCCTTTCTCGCCAACTGGAAGGTGATCGGCACAATGGGAGTCGTGTTGCTGCTGTTCTTCAGCACGCTGGCATTCACGGTGCTGGAAAATGCCATGTCGATGATCTTCTTTCACCGCAAGCTCGGGCACCAGCGTCACTACCTGGTCTCGGTGGTTCTGCCGTATCTTTATATCCTGCTGCTGGCCGCCGGCTTTCTTGTCGTCAGCCTGATGGCAAGCTGGCTCCACCAGCACAGCAGTGATACGCCGTCGCTGATCGGGATCGATATCGACATGACCAGCACAACGGCGACCGTTCTTTACCTGCTCGGTGTGCTTGGCGAGATATTGTTGCTGACCTCTGTGTATCTTGTTATGCCGGTCGGGCAACTGGCCTGGTCACACGCCCTGGTCGGCGGTATCACGGCGACGCTGTTGTGGGAGCTGACGCGCCACGGCCTGGTCTGGTATTTCACCACGCTTTCATTCGTGAGCATTATTTACGGTTCGCTTGCCACCACTATCATCATCCTGCTGAGCTTTGAATTCGCGGCCATCATCCTGCTGCTCGGCGCGCAGGTGATCGCCGAATACGAACGCATCGATCACGGTGGCGTGACACCCAGGGAATAATTAAAGGACATGCAGGCCGGGACAAGGCGCACAGCGACGGACCCGGCGCAGGTGTTTTCGTTCTACCGTCGATGCCGGATCCGCTGCGCTTGATCCGGCCTACGTTGAGGTTGGTTGGAGACCTTGTTGATTCAAGGGAACAGGAAATGAAAAAGGGCCGGCATCCTTTCAGGATGCCGGCCCCGGTTTTTGCTGCTAGTTGCCCATGCCGAAGCCGGAACCGCTGCCGCTGCGCGGACCATAACCGCCGCCCGGACCGTAACCACCACCCGGGCCAAAGCCGCCGCCGCCCGGACCAGGACCGTAACCACCGCCCTGACCAGGGCCTGCACCCGGACCATAACCACCACCCGGGCCAAAACCACCGTCCGGACCAGGGCCGGCACCAGGACCGTAACCACCACCCGGGCCAAAGCCGCCGTCCGAGCCGGGACCATAACCGCGGTCACGGCGGCTACCCATGCCGAAGCCTGAACCGCTGCCGTCGTCATCGCCGGGTCCGAAACCCCTGCGACCGCCCGACCCAAATCCGCGTTCGTTGCGGCTGCCCATGCCGAAGCCGGAACCACTGCCGCTGTCATCGCCGGGTCCGAAACCCCTGCGACCGCCCGAGCCAAAACCGCGTTCGCTACGGCTACCCATGCCGAAGCCGGAACCGCTGCCGCTGTCATCACCGGGGCCGAAACCCTGCCTTCCACCCGGACCATAACCACCGCCCGGACCAAAGCCGCCGCCGGGACCATAACCGCGGTCACCCTGGCTACCCATGCCGAAGCCGGAGCCGCTGCCATCACCCTGTTGATAACCGGGTCCATAACCGCCGCCCGGCCCGTAGCCGGGATTGGTATTCCTGTTGGAGCTGCCCATGCCCATGCCGCCGGCATAGGCCACGCTCATTACCATCGAGCCGGCCAGGGCCGTTGCGGCAAGCATGCCGGAAATTCTGTTGGATCGTTTCAAAGTATTGTCTCCTCTTGTGTTGTAAGGGGCTTGTGGTTTTCCACATCCCGCGACGGATAGTATCACCAATGGGGTCAGACTCGATTGATCTGACAGATTTATGGCGAATCGATCGAGTCTGACCCTATTGATTTTTAGCGTAGCTTTCGGACCCGGAATCTGCGCCCCTTTATCTTGCCTTCGGCCAGAATCTTCAGGGCTTGTTTGGCAACAGCGCGTTCCACGGCGACATAGGCAAGCTTGTCGGCGATATCGATTTTGCCGATCTGTTTCCCCGGCAAACCGGTATTCGCCGTCAGGGCGCCGAGTATGTCACCTGCGCGTACCTTGTCTTTGCGGCCACCCTGAATGCACAGCGTCACCATCGGTGGGCTCAGGCTGAAGTTCTCGCGGGTTTTGAGCGAACCTGTTTTCTCTATTTTTAGCGGGCTGTTTTGAAAGGCCTCAATCGCCTCGATCCTGAAGCGTTCAGTGGCCATGAACAGGCTCAGCGCCAAGCCGGCATTGCCGGCACGGCCGGTGCGCCCGATACGGTGAATATGGATTTCCGGGTCCGGTGATAACTCGAAGTTGATCACGGCCTGCAGGTCCTTGATATCCAGCCCGCGCGCAGCAACATCCGTGGCGATTAGAATCGAACTGCTCTTGTTGGAAAACTGGATGAGCACCTGGTCGCGTTCATGTTGTTCAAGATCACCGTGCAGGGCCAGCGCATGAAAGCCCTGTTGGCAGAGTTCCTCGGCCAGCTCCTTGCACTGGTTCTTGCGGTTGCAGAACACCACGCTCGATTCGGGCCGGTAATGCTGTAGCAGGGCAACCAGGGTTTTTGTTCTGCCGCCTTTTTCCACTTCGTAGAAGACCTGCGCAATCCGGGTGTTGTCATGCAGGCTTTCCACGCGCACATCAACGGGATCTCGCTGGATGGCCTCGCTGATGGTCTTTATCTCGATCGGGTAGGTCGCGGAAAACAGCAGGGTTTGCCGTTCTGCGGGCGTCATTTCGATAATGCGCATGATGTCTTCCTGAAAACCCATGTCGAGCATGCGGTCGGCCTCGTCCAGCACCAGTGTCTTCAGCCCGTCAATTTTTAACGTGCCTTTTTCCAGGTGCTTCAATATCCGCCCCGGTGTCCCGACCACGATATGCGGGTTGCGTTGCAGCGAGGCCAGTTGCGGGCCCATCTGTTTGCCGCCGCACAGGGTGAGGATACTGGTATTGGGCATGGCGCGTGCCAGACGGCGGAATTCCCTGCTTACCTGGTCAGCCAGTTCACGCGTGGGACAAAGCACCAGTGCCTGGGTGCGATAGGTTTTTATCTCGAGCCTGTGCAGGATGCCGATGGCGAAGGCGGCCGTTTTGCCGCTGCCCGTTTTCGCCTGCGCCAGCAGGTCCCTGCCTTGCAGGACCGCGGGCAGGCCCTGTGCCTGTATCAAGGTCATGGCCTGGTAATCCAGTGACTTGATGTTGGCTAAAAGCGCTGCCGTTAAAGGCAGTGATGAGAAGGCGGTGGCGGTCACGGGGTGGTGTTCTGTGCAGATAATCCGGCTAACAGGGAGCGATTCGGTGACAGTATACGCACTTCATTGCAAGAACGTGCCTTATAATTCCGTATACTGTCATGCGACCCGATTGGCTCACAAAACGGAGTGCCCATGAGCGAAGCTGCTGCAGCCGTGAGCGCGGTCGAAGCTATCTGTACGATCAATGAGGATCAGACCTCATTGGTTTTGTTTGCTCCCGGGGAAGAGGGGGTAAAAGGGACAACGCTGTTATGAAACAGATGATCTTCAGGGGCGTGATATGACCTTGATCGGCCTGATCAGTGATGTGCATGCGACGCCCGCGCCGCTGGCGGAGGCGCTGTCGATATTCGAGCAGGCGGGTGTCGAGCAGGTCTTTTGCATCGGTGATATTGCCGGCTATCGGGCGCAGCTGGCGCAGACCGTTGCGCTGCTGGTCGATAACGGCTGCCGCAGCATTATCGGCAATCACGACCTGGCTTACCTGGAACGTCATGGTGATGAGCCTGACAACACGGCAGTAGCGTTTTTCAAGCAGCTGCCGGCTGCCATCGATACCGTGATCGAAGGCAGGCGCGTCTACCTGGTGCATGCACATCCACCGGATGCCTGTCATGGTGGTATCAAGTTGCTGAACAGGGATGGCGAACTGTTGCCTGAACGGGTTGCCTATTGGGAAGGGGAACTGCAGGCATTCGACTGCGATGTACTGGTGGTTGGGCACACGCACCAGGTATTCGCGGAATATATCGGCGATATGCTGGTGGTAAACCCGGGCAGTTCCGCCTTCAATCATTCATGCGCAATCCTGCGCCTGCCGGAAATGATGGTGCAGGTGTATCCGCTATCCGGCAAGGCAATCGAGAATACCTGGAACTGGGGCGATCATCTTGTTCGCGGCGAAGATGCGGGTGGGCGCTGAGCGATGATTTGTGATCGTGTTGCCGGCATATCGATTTGTTTCGTTGCTTTCGCTTGAACGTGGTCTGGCACTGATTTTTTTAGCCACGGAAGCACACGGAAATACACGGAAAAAGCCGACCAGGGAAAAATCCTGATTTATTCCCTCTCTGGCTCTCCCGGTTGTTGCTCCCTATTACTTATGCTTGTGTGGTGAATGCGAGATGTTGATTTATCTTTCCGTGAATTTCCGTGTGTTTCCGTGGCTCTTTAACAAGATCCTGTCTTATGGTAACTGCTATTTTGGCCTGCCCCTGAATACCTTGTGAGATGCCGATACCCCTGAACCAGCAGATTGCCATGAAGCTTGCCCAGGCAGCGGATCTGCTTGAGCAGCAGGGGGCCAATCCTTTTCGCGTGTCGGCCTACCGCCGCGCCGGTGAGACCGTCTCGCGGCTGGCGCAGGATATCGGTGAAATCAGTGCATCCAAAGGCAGTGCAGGGTTGATCGCGCTGCCGAACATCGGCAAGGGCATTGCCAGTGCAATCCAGGAGCTGTTGAATACGGGTCAATGGGCACAGCTTGAGCGTTTGCGCGGCACCCTCGACCCGGTGCAGCTGTTCCAGAGTGTACCGGGCATCGGGCCGAAAATGGCAGAGCAGATCCACGAGGCGCTGCACATCGATACTCTCGAGGCCCTGGAAGCGGCAGCCTGGGATGGTCGCCTCGAAGCGGTGCGCGGCATGGGCGTCCGTCGTGTTGCCGGGATCAGGAGCTCGCTGGCCACGCTGCTCGGCAAGACCCGTCGACGACTGCGCATGCCGGGCAGCGCCGGCCCGGAGGTTAACACCCTCCTTGAGGTCGATCGGGAATACCGCCTGCAGGCGGAGCAGGGCCAGCTGCAGCTGATTGCCCCGAAGCGCTTCAATCCGGACAGCAAGGCCTGGTTGCCGGTATTGCATACCGACCGTGACGGCTGGCACTTCACCGTGCTCTATTCCAACACGGCACGCGCGCATGAGTTGAAACGCACGCGTGACTGGGTGGTGGTGTATTTCTATGATGACCATCACCAGGAAGGTCAATGCACCCTGGTCACCGAATCACGCGGGCCACTGGCGGGCCGGCGTGTAGTCAGGGGGCGTGAGCTTGAATGCCGCGAGTTCTACCGCTGACGGGTTCTCTGCAAAAAACGCGCTGCATTGCAGCTGTCACAGGCCCTGTTTTAGTGCGACGAATAACGCCCCGGCTTTTTACCGCAGGCTATATGCTCCAGCTGCCGGGGCGGGCATGGATGCACCCGGGTCGGTTGTCGTGGACGCCGCAGGCAGCGTCCTGTAGGGCCCTTCCGGCGGTGGCAGTAATGCCGGCACGCTGCCCGGTTGCACGGTATGCGAACCCGCAGTCATTGCCGGCTCCGCGACGGCATCGCCTGCCCAGTCCGTGGGGCTGTCCGCTTGCGCCGAAGCTGGAGCCGGGGCGGGCATTGTCGCTGCGGGCATGCGTGTATAGGGTCCTTCCGGTGGCGGGAGCAGTCTGACTGTTGTATCCATCATCCAAGGCTCCGCTAAAGCCGCGGGAACCGTCGTGGTGATGTCAGCCGCGGTGTCATCGTTCGTGAGCAGTGCTTGCGGCTGCACCCCGGCATTCACCGGCAAATCCTCCGCGCCGGCTGTTTCGGCCGCAGCTTCGAATGTTGATGCATCTGTTTCAACGGCTGTATTGGAGTCTGTTACGTTGCCTCCCGCGGGCTGTTCCGTTTCGAACAGTGTTTCAATTTTTGCGGTGGTGTTTTCCACCAGGTCTGCCGCATTAGCCGGGCCGGCCGCAGGCGCGGGCATTGACACGCTTGGGTCAAGTGGTGCCCAGGTTGCCGCCGATTCCGCAACGGCGGGTGCTGAAGGAACCGTGTCAGCCGCGTGCATGCCTGCCCCGGCATGCGGGAGGTAAGCGGGTTGAGCCGCCAACTCACCCGAACCACGCGGTGCAACAGGCTCACTGCCGTCATATGCAGGCGGATAACCGTATCCAGGGCCGCCTTGCCCGGGGTGGCTGTATTGTGTGCTGTCTTGCTGAGGATAACCGTATTGAGGCCATGCTTGACCGGAGTATTCTTGCCGGGGGTAAGCGTATTGAGGGCGGCCTTGATCAGGGCGGCCTTGATCAGGGTAGCCTTGCTGCGGGTAGCCGTATCGAGGGTAAGCCTGTTCGGGGTAGCCCTGCTGCGGGTAATCGTATTGTGGATAACCCTGTTCGGGGTAGCCCTGTTGCGGGTAGCCAGTCTGTCCGTGAACCGTAGCCGGATACTGGCCAGGATATTGGTAGTGCGGATAATAGTTACCCGGCGAGGAAGTGCCGGGCAGTGATGCAGGGTACTGCGGTGCCGCCTGTACGGGTGGTGGGGAGGCGGATTCGGTATCTGCCGGCGCCGCCCGCGTGGTTGCGGACTGCAGTGCAATCAATATGCAAGCGCAGACAGTATTGATCTGAAGTGTTTTGTTCAAGTCTCGCATGTTCTATTTCCTCTCAACTTCTGGTTGGTTATAGCAGGGCGTATTGTTGTGCTTTGCCTGGTTTTTTTGCAGCCTGTCCCCGGCCTGTCTTCGATGACAATCGTGGCCTGTTCAGCTGGCGGCGCGCTGGGACAATAGCATCAATCGCAGGGTCGGGTCGTCACAACGCAACACCAGGCGCGTGATCCAGCGGTGGCCTGGAGTCCTTGTTTGCGGGTGTGGACTGCCGGGTAGCTGGCACAGACCCTATGTATAACAAAAGCTTGTCATGTCCAGGCACAGCATTTGCTCAGCGGCGGCGCCTGATTTTGAGCGTGAGCAATTCCACGCGTCTCCAGAACCATTCAAGCCCGCGCAAATGCCAGCCGCGCTTTTCCCATTGCGGGTGGGTGTGTTCGAGACTGTTGTCGAAATCGTTGCAGAACATGGCGGCGACGCTTGCAGCCATCGCCGGGTCTTTAATCTCCTGGTTGGCCTCCAGGTTCCATTGCAGGTTCCAGCGATCGAAATTGCAGGAGCCGATGCTTACCCAGTCATCACAGAGCACCGTCTTGGCGTGGAAAAAACGCGGCGTGTATTCGTAGATGCGGATGCCGCTTTTCAGCAGCCTGCCATAGTAGCGGCGGCTGGCGTAGCGCACACCCGGGTGGTCGGTAACGGGGCCGGGCAGCAGCAGGCGTATATCAATCCCTCGCCTTGTGGCTTGTTTCAGTTTTTTGCGCAGACTCCAGGAAGGGATGAAGTAAGCCGTAGCGAACCAGATCCGGTGCCTGGCGCCCTTGATGTGTTTATGTAATGACCGCTGTATGCCCGTCCGCCTGCGGGCCTGGTTCACGGTAACCCGGCCTGACTGGCCGTTTTCAAAGGCAAGCGGTGCGGCTGCCGGCAGCTCCAGTGCCTGTTCGACCTGCCTGTTCCAGTTTTCCGTAAACAGTTGTTGCCAGTCGCCAACGACCACTCCCTGGACCTCGATCATGGTTTCACGCCAGCGCATTTCGGGTGCATGCGGCGCAGCAACCGCGTCGATTATCCCGGCGCCACCTGTAAAGGCGATCTTGCCGTCAACCAGCAACAGCTTGCGATGGTTGCGATACAGGCCATGGGGGATGTGTTGCCAGACGATCCTGTAGAGATTGTGCAAGGTGCTGTGCGAGGGTAACGGGTTGTAATAAACGGTCTGGATATTGGCATGCGTCAGCCGCGCACGATCGCGCTGTTTCAGGTGTTGAGCACCATAATCGTCGAGCAGCAGGTAAATCCGCACGCCGCGTTCAGCAGCATCCAGCAAGGCGTTGATCAGGCGGTCTGCAACTGACCCTGAAGCGACAAGATACATTTCCAGCAACAGGTACTGCCGGGCAGCGCCGATGGTATCGATCAGGCGCGGAAAGAATTCCGTACTGTCGATGAGAATTTCAAAGTGATTGTCTTTCCGCCACGGGAACCTGTAACTCCGCTGAGTTGACATGTGCCGGGTCGGGGCGTGGTGACAGAACGCGCTGTCGCGTTTTACGGGAGGGTGGGTCCGAGAATGAACTCCACCGGTTCGAAACCGTGATCCTCGAGAGCGGCGAGAATGTCGTCCAGGCCACCGTGCGGGTTATCTTCCTCGGCGGATGCGATCAGCCCGGTCACGTGGCGGTAGGCCTCGTGTGACTCGTAATCATCAGGTACGCGGACCAGGCGGATGTCCCCGGAATCCGTGGCGGGCAGGATCATCAGTGTGTCATTCATGCTTGTCTCCGTTGTGCGTTTGTTGCGCGCTTCTGCAGGGAGCGAGTATACGCAATTCAGCCGGTTAGTATTTCCCATTGCCAGCCGCCGGGGATATTCACCCGCCTGACTTCGCGGGAAGGTGGCCGCTGCCCGGTTTTCGTGGTTATACTTCTAAAGACACCTGTTAAAAAGAGTCTGGCCATGAAGCTGTTACACATCTGTGCAATTATTATTACCCTGCTGGCTGGCGGCAGTGCCACGGCGGAGACGAAACCGGCCGACTATAGCGACTGGTGGGATGATGCCTGGTGGGACGAGGGCCGGATCGAGGTGCCGGATAATTACCCCGTGCAAACCGCATGGGTCAGCTACCGGAGCGATGGCGTGGAGGTGCCGGCGCTGCTGGCGCGCCCCGCGGGTGCGGGCAAGTTCCCTGCCGTGCTGTTTCAGCACGGTCGGCGCGGCCTGGATGACCTGATCCAGCGCCATGTGCGGCGGCTTGCGGCGCGCGGTTTCGTGGTACTGGCGCCGGATATCTACACGGCGCATTTCATCGGCACTCATCCCATCGAGCACGACTACGCCCTGGAGAAAGATGTCAACGCGGCTGTGGATGTATTACTGGCGCGTGCTGACATCAGCTCGGACAAGGCCTGCCTGTACTCGCACACACGCGGCGGCTATTACACCCTGAAGGTGGCGACCACCTTCAGGCGGCAGGACAAGGATATCGCCTGTTATGTGTCCTACTATCCGCACCTGCAGGATCCGAATGCACCCGAACCGCAGCAGGTCTATGGCTATGCACCCGAGGTCGAGCAGCTGTTGTTGCCGAGTCTGGTGTTTATCGGTGACGAGGAGCAGTACCAGCGCCGTCGTGTGATCGAGACCAGTATCAAGGTAATGCAGGACAAGGGCAGGGATGCACAGTTGGTCGTTTATCCCGGGGTAGGGCGCGGCTTTGATTTTCGTGCGCAAGACATACGTACCTTTGGCGACGATCTGGCCTCGAAAGATGCCATCCAGCGTGCGGCGAAGTTCATGCGCAGGCATCTGCAGCAACCGGCGGTGGCTGCAGCTGGCGGTGCACCGCTCAGCGGTGAGGCACTTTACAACAGCGACAAGGCACCGCAGTCGATGCTCTATGACCTGCCCAGGGAGGTCGTGCCCGGGGTGTGGTCTGCCATCGGTGCGACGGCGCCGGGCACCTATGCGAATTCCGGCCACAACAACAACCTGTCGTTTGTGATTACCCTCGCGGGTGTGCTGGTGGTGAATGGCGGCGACAGTTACCTGCTGGCGAAGGCCCTGCATGACGAGATCAGGAAGATCACCGACCTGCCGGTGAAGTACGTGGTGCTGGAGAACGGCCAGGGCCATGCCATGCTGGGTTCGGGTTACTGGCAGGAGCAGGGTGTGCCGGTGATTGCACATGTCGATGCCGCGCAGGAGATCAAGGCACAATCATTTGCGCTGCTGGAAACAATGCAGGTGCGTGCCGGGGATAAGGCCGAGGGCACGAAGGTCGCCATGCCGGATATTACCTTCGAGGACATAAAGGTCATCGAGCTCGGCGGCGAGCGGATCGAGCTTTTGTACCTCGGCCCGGCGCACAGTCCGGGCGATATCATCGTCTGGCTGCCAGGCAGAAAACTGGTGATCTCGGGCGATATGGCCTTTCATCAGCGCATGTTGCCGCTGTTCGAGCATACCGACACCCGGGCGTGGATCGAGACCTGGGACAAATTCGAGGCGCTCGGTGCAAAGGTGGTGATACCGGGGCACGGCGAGCCGACCGACATGGCGACGGTGCGCAAGTACACCCGCGATTACCTTGTGTACCTGCGCGAGAAAGTCGCGGAAGTGATCGAGAACGGCGCTACCTTGCAGGAAGCCTACGAGATTGACCAGTCGCCATACATGCATTTACCAACGGCGGAATTCCTGGCGAAGCGCAACGCAGGGCAGGTATTCCAGAGCATGGAGTTCGAGTTTTAGGCTTGCCAGTATCCCCATTCGCGCCTGCAAGGCGCTCCTACAACTTCCTGGACGTGCGTAGGAGCGCCTTGCAGGCGCGAATGGTTTACAAAATGGTTTGCCGACTAGAAGAACTTCTTGGCCATGCCCATCAGGCCGTCGGCACTGAGCAATGAGCCGCCGCTGCTGGACTTGTCGACAATCTGCGGTAACGCGTCTTTCAGGCTGTCCAGCAAGGAACCTTCATCGGTATTGAGCTTTGCTGCCATGTCGGCAATCTTGTCGCTGCCGACGACTTCCCGCACCTGGTCGGTCGAGATGTCCTCATTCTTGCCGTCACCCAGCCAGGACTCGGCGATTGATCCCAGCCCCTTGCCTTGCATGGCCTTGACGATTCCGCCGAGATCGGGTTTGCCGTCACTACCGGAAAGCAGGCCGCCCAGCGCGGATGTGATCGCCCCTGAATTGGCGCCGCTGCCCAGTTTGCTGGCTAATAATTGTGTACCCATTTGCATTAGATCCATGTCATTTCTCCTGTTTTCAAGTTGCCTGCTGCACGTCGGGAGCAGGCCGGCTTGTGCGCTGGCCTGTTCCCGGATTGTCGTGACCTGAGCCCGCTTACGGCATCGCCGGTTCAGCCGCTATGGCCGTCACCGCCGCAGGTGCCTCCGGCTCATTCTGCTTGAGCAGTTTTTGAACCCTTGCCCTGGCTTTTTCTATGTAGACATCCGTTTGCGTCTGCCCTGCCTCAGCTGCGGGAGTGGCTGTGGCTGGTTCGGTCGCTACAGCAGGTGGCGTGATCTGCGTCGTGGGCGGTGCAGACTGCACGCTGGTTGCCGCCTCATCGGACTTGAACAGGCCTTCGACCTTCGCCCTGGCCTTTTCCAGGAAGCCTTTCGGTTCAGCCGCAGCGGCGGGTTGCGTCGTCGCTGTCTCGGCCGCGGCAGGTGGCGCGGTCACGGGCGCCGTAGTACTGCTTGCGGCTGTGTCATCGGATTTGAGCATCCCTTCAACCTTCGCCCTGGCCTTTTCGATCAGGCCTGGCGGTTCAGCCGGTTCGGCAGCGGCGGCGGGCGCCTGTGCGGCGGATTCGGCCGCGGCAGGCGGCGCGCTCTCGGACGCCGTGTTGCTGGCTGCTGGAGTGTCATCGAAC
>JBATIF010000086.1:0-5171 GCA_049667605.1 Gammaproteobacteria bacterium | reverse complement strand
CTTCTCACTTCTCACTTCTCACTTCTCACTTCTCACTTCTCACTTCTCACTTCTCACTTCTCACTTCTCACTTCTCACTTCTCACTTCTCACCTTCTTCTAACTTCTAACTTCTCACCAAACACCCTCACTCATCCGTGACGCAGCCCTCGGATGCATTCCTGACAAGCTTGATGTACTTGAACAGCGTGCCGCTTGCAGCCTTGTAGGCCGGCATGGTCCAGTCCTTGCGGCGCTGTTCCATCTCGGCATCGCTGACGGCTGTGGATAGCAGCTTTGCTTCTGCATCGATGCTGACAAGGTCGCCGTCACGCAGCAGTGCAATCGGGCCGCCCTCCTGCGCTTCCGGGACGATATGACCGATGATGAAACCGTGCGAACCGCCTGAAAAACGCCCGTCTGTCAGCAGTGCTACATCTTCACCCAGCCCGGCACCCATGATTGCCGAGGTCGGTGTCAGCATTTCCGGCATACCCGGTCCGCCCTTCGGACCTTCGTAGCGAATGACGACCACGTCCCCCTTGTTGATATGCCCGTTTTCCAGCGCCTCGAGCATGGCCTCCTCGGCATCGAATACCTTCGCCGGCCCGCTGAACTGCAGGCCCTCCTTGCCGGTGATCTTCGCAACCGAACCACCCGGCGCAAGGTTGCCCTTGAGTATCTGTATGTGGCCGGTCTGCTTGATCGGCTTGTCGATGGCATGAAACACGTCCTGCCCCGGCGTTAACCCCGGCAGCTCCTGCAGGTTTTCGGCCAGCGTTTTTCCGGTTACCGTCAGGCAATCACCCTCAATAAATCCCTCGGCCAGCAGGTATTTCATGACCGCCGGTGTACCCCCAACCTTGTGCAGGTCTTCCATAACGTATTTTCCGCTCGGCTTGAGGTCGGCCAGGAACGGTACCCGGTCACTGACGCGCTGGAAATCGTCAATGCCAAGCGGCACATTCACGGCACGCGCCATGGCAATCAAATGCAACACCGCATTGGTCGACCCGCCCAGCGCCATGATGATTACCATGGCATTTTCGAACGCCTGGCGCGTCATGATATCGCGTGGCTTGATGTCCTTTTCCAGCAAGTTGAGAATCGCCTTGCCGGCATTGAAACATTCCTCCAGCTTGGCCGGATCTTCCGCCGGTGTTGACGAACTGTAGGGCAGCGACATACCCATGGCTTCAATGGCCGAGGCCATGGTATTTGCGGTATACATCCCGCCACAGGCACCGGCACCCGGGCAGGCGTTGTCAACAATGTGATGGCGCGTCTCTTCATCGATCTTTCCGGCAATGAACTCACCATAACTCTGGAAGGCCGAGACAATATCCAGTGACTGGCCCTTGTAGTGGCCGGGCTTGATGGTCCCGCCGTAGATCATCAGTGACGGGCGATTGAGCCTGCCCATGGCGATCAGGCAACCGGGCATGTTCTTGTCACACCCGGGGAGCGAGATATTGGCGTCATACCATTGCGCGCTCATCACGGTCTCGATCGAATCCGCGATCAGATCGCGCGATTGCAACGAATAGCTCATCCCGTCGGTGCCCATGGAGATGCCGTCACTGACCCCGATGGTATTGAAGCGCATACCCACAAGCCCGGCCGCCTGCACACCCTCGCGCACGCGTGCGGCGAGGTCATTCAGATGCATATTGCAGGTATTGCCCTCGTACCAGACACTCGATATCCCGACCTGGGCCTTGTCCATATCCGCGGCCGTCAGGCCGGTGCCGTGCAGCATCGCTTGCGAGGCCCCTTGTGACTTGGGCTGCGTGATGCGGGAACTGTAGCGATTCAACTGCTTGGTCATGTGTTTCTCCGGTCATGAGGCCCGGTATCGGCACCCGGGGACTCGTCCATCTTGAAAGGCTGGCTATTGTACAGAGGGACCCGCCGCTGCTGAACAGGCCGGAGAGCTGATCGAGGAAATTTAAAGGCCCGGCCAGCCGACTACACGTCGCACATGCAGGAGACCGAACCGGGCAGTCCGGGAAACGGTACAACCCTGTAAAAAGAGCAGTTGGACAAATAATTGGCGGTTGATTTCTGATAATAGCTATTATTTACAATGAGTTGTTCTATATATTTTTTTATAAAAAGACTTGCTTTCAGGAATATCAGTGATACTATATTAGTAATTGCTTATTTTATTAAGCATTAATTAAGAATCAGGAGGTAAACCATGTATATCGACAATCTGACGCTGGCTTCGCTCGTCTTGTTTGGCATTGCCCTGGGCAGCTTTATCAAGGTTTGCGTAATCGACAGCTGCATTACAGATAGCGATGCAGATGATGATGACCGGTAAAAGCCTGGACGGGCCGTCATTTCCGGGAGCACCGGCATGCTGGCCCGTTCAGTATAAGGAGTAAATCCATGTACCAGACAACACTTTCACCAGACGATGCATACACACTGATTGCACAGGGTGCGCAGCTTGTCGACGTGCGCCATCCGTATGAGCATGCGCGCAACGCCCTGCCCGGCTCGGTAAACATACCGCTACAAGTCATCCAGCAGGCGAACAGGCAGTTACACAAGGACACACCGGTGCTGTTGTACTGCAATAACGGACAACGCAGCGGTGCAGCCAAGCGCCTGCTGCAGGCCTGTGGTTTCAGCCAGGTGCACAATCTCGGCTCTTACAGCAGCTACACCTGCACTGAACAGAAATAGCATGCGCTAAACCCTAAACCACGATGTAGCCCGATCACCCATTCGTCGTCGAGTCTCCCCGGCTTTCAACTCCCGGGTTCAAGAATCTGTTGCAATCGCCGATAGGCCCCAGATAGCTGACCATCCAGCTGATCTGGCCTGTTGTTTACAGGCTGAACAGATACGGGACCTATGAAGAAGGATTCACATACACCGGTTGCACTTGGTTTCATGACCATTCTTGTGCTGTTGTTCTCACTGGTATTTACAGCCCTTGTACAACTGCAGATAACCAACAAACGCATGGAAGAACTGGTCGAGGCGACCTTTGTAAAGACGGCAGCGGCCAATGATATGCGTGACGCCATTCGCCTGAGATCCGGAAGTCTCAAGTCCATGATGCTCTCCAGGGATAACTTTGAACGCGATGAGGAATACCAGCGATTCACAAACTATGCGGAAAAATTCCGGGTTGCCAGGGAAAGGTTTGCCAGCCCGGGAATGGGCAAGCATGAAGCGGCACTTATAGAACAGCTCAACCAGCTTACCGGGGCATCTCAGCCACATGCTGACAACGCAGCCAGTCTGCTGATGAACAGTACACAAACAGCCGAAATTGATGAAGCCCTGGAAATGATGGCCGGCTACCAGGAGCAGATACACGCCGGCATCGAAAAACTTGTTGCAGTTGAAGGAAGCAACACGGCACAGGCACTGGAGAACAACCGGAATCATTACTTGCGGACCAGGCAACTGTTGTTCACCCTGACCGGCATAGCCCTGTTATTTACCCTGATGGTCGCCCGGGCGGTTATTAGCCGTGCAAGCAAAATGAGCCGGCAAATTGCTCACCAGGCAACACATGACAATCTCACCGGATTGATAAACAGGTATGAGTTTGAGTGTCGGGTTGAACGCGCCATTGAAAATGCCCGGGCACAGGATGCTGCACATGCGCTCCTCTACATGGACCTTGACCAGTTCAAGACCATCAATGATAGCTGCGGTCAGCTGGCGGGCGATGAGCTGCTGCGGCAGCTTTCCCGACTGCTGCTTGGCAGCATTCGTCAGCGTGATACCCTGGGCCGTCTTGGCGGTGATGAATTCGGCATGCTGCTTGAGAACTGTCCGCTGGAAAACGCCGTCAGGATTGCCAATAACCTGCTAACGACAATCAACAACTTTAAATTCAGCTGGGGTGAAAATTCCTTCACACCGGGCATAAGTATTGGCATCGTTCCGATCGACCAGAGCAGCACCAGTCTTGCCAGTGTGATGAACGCAGCCGACTCCGCCTGCTATATTGCCAAGAAATCCGGCCGCGACCAGGTACAGATCGCACACCTGGGAGACCAGCGCCTGCAGCAGCGGCACGGAGAAATGCAATGGGTTTCGCGGCTCTCAAAGGCACTGGAAGAGGATCGGTTTACACTCTATTTCCAGCCAATACTTCCCTGCGCAGGCCACCATGGCGTCGACAAGCACATAGAAATTCTGTTGCGCCTGATCGATGAAGACGGCACGGTCATCACCCCCACCTGTTTTCTGCCCGCCAGCGAGAAATTCAACATGGCGACCAGCATCGATCGCTGGGTTATCAGCCATGCCATGGAGTGGCAGGCCAATGATCCCGCGCATGGAGACTGGCCGGTGATTATCTCCATCAATCTCTCCATGCAATCCATCGGTAATCCCGAAATGCTGAAGTTCATCATCAATGAATTGGAGAAAACCGGTGCTGATCCCGGGAGGATTATCTTCGAGGTCACGGAGACTGCAGCAATTGCAAATATCTCTTCAACAAGCGGTTTCATGCTCACCCTGCGCGGCTGCGGCTTCAGATTTTCACTTGATGATTTCGGCAGCAGTCTTTCCTCATTCAACTACCTGAAAAAGCTGCCTGTGGATTTTCTGAAAATAGACGGCTCTTTTGTGCGTGATATTCTTTCCGACCCCGTCGATCATGCCATGGTCAAGGCCATCAATGAACTCGGACACCTGCTTGGCAAGCAGACCATAGCCGAATATGTGGAAACACGTGAACTGGCGGATGAACTGCTCAACATGGGTGTAGATTTCGCGCAGGGCTATGTCTACGCCAGGCCTCAACCCCTGACTTGCTTTAGCCAGGCCATGGGGCCGCACCTGGTAGTTGTAGCATCCCGCCAACCGTCATAATTACTGCTGTATCCCGGCTATAGCAGGCGAATATGGTGACAGCAATCCCGGTCCCGGCGACATCTACTGGATGTATCAGCTGTAGAGACCAGCCTGCCGGAACATCCCGATCCGGCTGTTGATTGCCTGAAGCAAGCGGTGAATACCATTTGTATCAACAGGCATCACTTGTTATAACAAGGCGTCAGGAACAAACAGATGACGCAAAAACAACAGCACAGGCAATTTGTCGAGAGCTTCCGCCACTCGGCACCCTACATCCACGCGCACACGGGCCGCACCATCGTGCTTGTGTTCGGGGGCGAGGCCGTTGCAGATGCACAGTTCTGCAACCTGGTTCAT
>JBATIF010000085.1:0-1520 GCA_049667605.1 Gammaproteobacteria bacterium | reverse complement strand
GGAGAAAAAACATATTTTCCGGAATGCAAGCGGCTTACACTGGCTGCCGCTAACCGGCTTTGCTAGTATGTGGCGGACAAATTTGTCCCGGTAGCTCAGCTGGATAGAGCAAGCGCCTCCTAAGCGCTAGGTCGGAGGTTCAAATCCTCTCCGGGACGCCAATTACACTCGACACAACGGAGCCATCTTCTCTCCATCGAGCAGGCGGGCTACAAACTTTAGGCGTTCATCCATCGGTTTACACTCATTCCATGGCATCCGGGACCCTCCCCAAATGCCTTAATGTGTAAACCATGTCTCCGGTATAGTCTGTAAATGATCTCTCGGGTACTACAAACCCTCAAGGCAATTCTGCCGTGTGCGTCGCTGCGCTTCTTGACCCGGCCTGCATGTTGATGCTTTTGTTGCACGCGTGGCCGGCTATGTTACCCGCCGCGCTTCAACCACGTTTGGCAGCTGACCGATCAGGGTCAACACGCGACTCAACTGGCCGATGTCGGAAATCTCCAGCGTCAGGCGCATTCGGGCAATACCATCCCGCTTGTCGGTTGCCGTATTGACCCCGCCAAGATTGATCTTTTCATTGGCAAGCAAGGCCGTGATATCACTCAGCAGACCGGAACGATCATAGGCCTCCACGCCTATATCCACCGGGTAAGTCTCCTCCGAAGGCACCCCCCACTCCACCTCGATCAGGCGGCCCCGGTCCTCGCCCTGCAGCCTCAATACGTTGCCACAGTCCTGGCGGTGAATGCTGACACCACGCCCGCGGGTGATATAACCAACGATCGGGTCATTCGGCACCGGGCTGCAGCAGCGCGCGATGCTTGTCAGCAGGTTTCCGACGCCATGAATCTTGATGCCGCCCGGTGAGCCGGCCTGCTTTTTTTTCCGGGTGCGTTTTTTTTCCGGCTGTAGCGGCGCGCTGCGCGGCACCAGTTCACTGGCCGCATTGGCCAACTGGCCGGTGCTGATGTCACCGCGCCCGATGGTTGCCAGCCACTCGTCCACCTGCTTGTACTTGAACCGGCCTGCCATTTTCTCTATCGGCAGGCCGGTAATGCCGACGCGGTGCAGTTCCCGGTCGAGGATTGTGCGCCCGGCACTGACATTTAGTTCATAGTCCTGCTGCCTGAACCAGGCACGGACCCGCGAGCGCGCCCGCGAGGTCTTCAGGTAACCAAGGTGGCCATTCATCCAGTCGCGGCTTGGCCCGCCGGTACGGGCGGTCAACACCTCGACCTGTTCGCCGTTGTGCAATTCACGGGTCAACGGCACGATGCGGCCATTGACCTTGGCGCCGCGACAGCGGTGCCCGACCTCGGTGTGCACGGCATAGGCAAAATCCAGCGGCGTGGCGCCCTCCGGCAGATCGATAATCCGGCCCTGCGGGGTGAGCACGTAGATGCGCTCGAGGAAGGCCTCGGACTTGAAGCGATCGACAAAATCACCGGCGCTGTGTTCCTCGTCCTTCCACTCGAGCAACTGCCTCAGCCAGGCAATCTTTTCCTCGTAGCCGG
>JBATIF010000084.1:0-2754 GCA_049667605.1 Gammaproteobacteria bacterium | reverse complement strand
TTGCGCTGGACAGCGCGGCACCGGGATACCGCTGGCTGGAACTGCACCCGGATGGAAGAATAGAAACCGGTGTAACCCGGATTGCCAGTGTCACTGGCACCGTCGACATGGCCTGCACCGGATATTAGGAAAGTGAAAAGTGAGAAGTAAAGAGTGAAAAGTGAAGAGTAAGAAGTAAATCCAACCACCTCACTTCTCACTCTTCACTTCTAACTTTTCACTTCTAACTTTCTAGTATCCGTTGCAGGCCATGTCGACGTTGCCAGTGACGTTGGCAATCCGGGTTACACCGGTTTCTATTTTTCCATCCGGGTGCAGTTCCAGCCAGCGGTATCCCGGTGCCGCGCTGTCCAGCGCAAAATCCTTGCTCTTAGGTAAAAACTGTATACAGGTTGATGGCGATGACATCATGTGGATGTTTTTGTACATGCCGTCGTACTGCTGGTGAACGTGTCCCCAGAGGATGCCGCGGATTTGCGGGTGACGGTCGATGATGGCAAAGAATTCATCCGGGTTATCGACTGCCATGGTATCGAGCCACTGGCTGCCCATCTTGATTGGCTGATGGTGCAGGCAGACAAGTGTGTGGGCATCGGGTGCGGATTGCAGCTGTGTTTCCAGCATCTGCAGGGATTCCCCGGTCAGGTGGGCCCCGTCATTATCGGCAATGGTGGAATCCAGGAAGATAAAATGCCAGTTGCCATGATAGCAATGTTCGACATAGTTGATTGAACCGTTGTTGGCGCATTCTTGCAGGGCCTGCAGTTCATCATGGTTGCCTGGCAGGCAATAAACCGGCAAACCGAAGCTCGCCAGGTGGGAAAATGAACGACGATAGGCAGCCAGTGTACCATCATGTACCAGGTCACCGGTGGCAAGAACCAGGTCAGCCGGCAGATCGTTTGCCCTGATCTGCGCCTCGACGGCCTCGAGTGATTGTTCGGTGTTTAAACCGACCAGCGTTCCTTCACTACCGGCAAACAGGTGCAGGTCTGTAATTTGCAGTGCCTTGATGACTTGCCCGGATTGTGGATGCACGCTGGTTTTTGCCATTCGTCATATCTCACGGTATGTTACTGCTGGTTGCAGGTGTTGGTCTGGTGGGAAAAAGGCTTCCGCAACAGGTGTAGCCTGAACGCAGTACTACCGGTTTCTATTCATAATACGTAATCCAGACACTTTGTAAATTCAATATTTACAATAAATCAACTCAATATTTCAAATAACACGTTGACTATGCTCGCTATTTGTCACTTGCCCTGTTATCGGTTGGCGGCCAGGGTTCTAAAGTCAATGTGCCGATCGATTTGTTTTTTTGTGACCGATTGCCGGTTTTCTAGTCCAGTTGCTTGAAGAAAACCTTCGAATTACGCTGATAGTTGTACAGGTTTTTCTTCTTCGCCGGCAGCTCTGACTTATCGCCCGGCAGGAAGCCGCGCTCCCGGAACCAGTGGGCTGTATGGGTGGTGAGTACTACAAGTTTCCTGATGCCTGCCCTGATGGCCTGGTCTTCAATTTTCTGCAGCAGGGCATCGCCACGTCCAGCCTTGCGGTAGTCTGCATGCACGGCAAGGCACGCCAGTTCGCCCAGTGTTCTGCTTCCGCTGGGGTAGAGTGCTGCGCAGGCAATGATCATGCCGTCACGTTCAATGACGTGGAAGTGGGCGATCTCGATCTCGAGGAGTTCGCGTGATCTCCTCACCAGTAGACCTTCGTCTTCCAGTGGTTTGATTAGTTCCAGAATGCCCCCGGCATCATCGATGTTGGCAGGCCGCAGACCCTCGTAGATATCGGCCGTCACCAGGGTGCCGAGCCCGTCGCGGGTAAACAGCTCCAGCAACAGTGCGCCATTGATGTTCCGGTCGAGGATGTGTACCCGCCGGACGCCATCACGGCAGGCCTGTATGGCATGCTCCAGGTGCTGTCGTGTATCGGCAGGCAGGCGGCGTTTCGATGCAAGTAATTTCGCACCCTCGTCGAGTGTCAGCTGGGATATCAGCTGACGGCGTGCGTCCCTGAGGGCCCCGTCTTCTGCCATGATGACAAGTTTATCCGCCTGCAGCCCGGCGGCGGCTGCCGTCGCGATTTCACCGGCACTGAGGTTGAATACTTCACCGGTTGGCGAGTAACCCACGGGGGACAGCAGTACAATGCGCCGGTCAGCAAGGTGCTGCCGAATGGCTTCAGCCTCTATGCGGCGCACCTCCCCGGTATGCTGGTAGTCAACCCCGTCTCGAACACCCAGCGGGCGGGCAATGACGAAATTTCCGGACGTTACACCGATGCGCGCACCGGACATGGGTGTATTGGCAAGCCCCATGGACAGCAATGCCTCGATTTCAACACGAACACAGCCGGCCGCTTCCTTCACGCATGCCAGTGCTGCCTCGTCTGTAATGCGCAACCCGTTGGCATAGACCAGCTTTACCTTGCGCGCCTTGAGGCGGCTTTCGATCTGGGGTCGTGCCCCGTGTACCAGTACCAGCCGGATTCCAAGACTGTGCAGCAGTGCAATATCATGAACCAGGTTGCAGAACTGTGCATCTGCAACGGCCTCGCCCCCGAACACAAGCACAATGGTGCGGCCCGTGTGCGCGTGGATGTAGGGTGCCGAGTGGCGGAAGCTCTCGACAAATTGCCTGTGCTGTTGTTTTCGCGTCATCTGTTTGTTCCTGACGCCTTGTTATAACAAGTGATGCCTGTTGATACAAATGGTATTCACCGCTTGCTTCAGGCAATCAACAGCCGGATCGG
>JBATIF010000083.1:0-3872 GCA_049667605.1 Gammaproteobacteria bacterium | reverse complement strand
TCATCCGCTACATTGCCTGGGCGATTCCCTCGGTGGGCTTCATCGGCACGGTCCGCGGCATCGGTGATGCACTGGGGCAGGCGCACCGTGCCGTCGAGGGTGATATCACCGGCGTCACTTCCAGCCTGGGTGTCGCTTTCAACTCGACCTTTATTGCGCTGGTCATCAGTATCGTGCTGATGTTTTTCATCCACCAGCTGCAGTTGATGCAGGAGCGCCTGGTGCTCGATAGTGAACGTTATATTGATCACTGGCTGATCCGGCGCCTGCGCAGCTGACCGGCATGTACCCGGGCCGGGCAACATGAAGCGCCGTCACGTTTCACCGTTTTCGCTGTCGTTCCTCGACATCATGTTCTGCGGCTTCGGCGCCGTGGTGCTGCTGGTGCTGATCCTGAATACCGATACCGTGCGTGCCCGCAACGCCGTGTTTGCCGACCTGCGCTCCGAGGTGGTGCGCATCGAGCAGCAAGTGATCGTCGGCCGCGAACAGCTGGTGACGGCGCGCAACAGCCTGGCCGCGGACGACAGCGAACTGGTCAAGACCCGGGGTGAGGCCGAGCGCATCATCGAGACTATCAGGAAGCTCGAGATCGAGGTGGCGCGCATGGAAAACGAAACCCTGGCAAGCCGTGAACATATCAATGAGCTGGCGTCTGATCTGAAAAGCCAGGATGCAGAGAAAAAGCGCCTCGGTGCGCCGCAGCCGGCAGAGCGCGACAGCGGTACCCGGGTGCGCGAGGTTAAGGGAGAAGGTGACCGCCAGTACCTGACCGGGCTGAAGATGGGCGGCAAGCGGGTGCTGATACTGGTGGACGTCTCGGCCAGCATGCTGGATGAGACCATCATCAACGTGGTGCGGCGGCGCAACATGGACACAAGCAGCAAGCGCAGTGCGCCTAAGTGGCGGCGCGCACTGAAAACCGCGGACTGGCTGGTCAGCAACCTGCCTTCCACGGCGCAATTCCAGTTGTATACCTTCAATACCCGGGCCAGCGCCGCCGTCAGCGGTACGGACGGTAGCTGGCTGCAGGCCTCCAGCCGCAGCAACGTGGATGACGCTATCAGTGCACTGCGCCAGATTGTTCCGGGCGAGGGCACCAGCCTCTACCAGGCGCTGGCTGTTGCCGGGAAGCTGTCACCCAGGCCGGACAATATCCTGCTGGTCACCGACGGCCTGCCGACACAGGGCCGCGGCAAACCCGGCGGGACCACGGTGACTGCCAAGGAGCGCCTGCAGCACTTTCAGGCGGCCGCCAGGGTGCTGCCCGCCAATATACCGGTGAATACGGTGTTGTTGCCGATGGAGGGCGATGCCTATGCGGCGGCAGCGTTCTGGAAGCTGGCACAGGATACCGGCGGCTCCTTTCTGACACCGGCACGGGACTGGCCATGAGCCGGCGCAACCGCCGCAGTATCGATATCTTCAACCTGTCCTTCCTGGACGTGGTCTCCTGTGGCTTCGGCGCCATCATCCTGCTGCTGGTGATCGTGAAGATCTCCGAACCGCATGTCATCGAGCAGCTGGCGGTCGACCTCAGCGGGCTGGTGGCACGACTGGAAGCCGAACTTTTCGAGATCCGCGGCGAGACCGTGATACTGAACCGCGAATTGACTGCCCGGCGTGAGCAGCTCTCGGACGCGCGCGAAAAACTGGCACGGCTGGTGGGCGACAGTTCTGCCATTCGCGGCCAGTATGCCTCGACCCGCAACGAACACGCTGCGCAGACCATTATCGAAAAGCAGCTGTCTTCTGCGAAACAGGATCTGACGGAGGAGATGCGGCGCCTGCTTGGCAGCGGCTACCGGCGCAAACAGCTGGCGGCCACCATCGGCGGCGTGCCCGTGGACAGCGAGTACATTATCTTTATCATCGATACCTCCGGCTCGATGCAGCAAGGTGCCTGGCCGCTGGTGCTGAAGAAGATCACCGAGGTGCTCGACATCTATCCGCAGATCAAGGGCATCCAGGTAATGAATGACATGGGCGACTACATGTTCTCGCAGTACCGGGGCAAGTGGATACCCGATACGCCGGCGCGCCGCAAGGCCATCATTTCACGGCTCTCCGGCTGGCAGCCGTTCTCCAATTCCAGCCCGGTGGAAGGCATCGAGGCAGCCATCCAGCGCTTCCATGCGCAGGACAAGCGCATCAGCCTGTACGTGTTTGGTGACGACTTTGCCCGCGGCTCGATCCAGACCGTGGTCGACACCGTGGCACGACTCAACCGTGCCGACAAATCCGGCAAGCGTCGCGTGCGCATCCATACCGTCGGCTTCCCGGTGCTGTTTACTACGGGCGACGCCCTCCCGGTGAACGCGGTGCGCTACGCGGCACTGATGCGCAAGCTGGCGGAAACCAATGGCGGCAGTTTCGTCGGGCTGAATAGCACCCGCTAGAGCAACCACTGCCGGGTCCGTCGCTACGCTCCTTGACCCGGCCTACATGTTACTGCCGGCAGTCGTAGGCCGGATCAAGCGAAGCGGATCCGGCAATCACTGCCGGGTCTGTCGCTATGCTCCTTGACCCGGCCTACGTGTTACTGCCGGCAGTTAACGGATCAACGAAAATTTGTAGTCGTAGGCCGGATCAAGCGAAGCGGATCCGGCAATCACTGCCGGGTCTGTCGCGTTGCTCCTTGACCCGGCCTGCATGTTACTTTGTGATGAGTTCATCAGTAAGGTCTCCAGTCACAATCATCAGATAAATATTATGAAAGCAATTGTGTACACAAAATATGGCCACCCCGACGTTCTTCACGTCAAGGAGATAGACAAACCCGAACCCGGAGATGATGAGCTTGTTGTAAAGATTCATGCTGCTGAAGCAACCAAGGCGGATTGTGAGCTGCGCAGCTTCAAATTTGCGGTGAAATGGTTTTGGCTTCCGTTGCGAATTGCGATGGGAATCATCAGGCCAAGGAACCAGGTGCTGGGAGGGTATTTTGCGGGGGAGGTCGAATCCGTTGGCAAAGACGTTTCGAGGTTCATGAAGGGCGACCAGGTTTTCGGGTCTGCCGGACTGCGGATGGGCGCCTATGGCGAGTATGTGTGCCTGCCCGCCAGCTACACGATTGTATCGAAGCCGCACAATATTACTTTTGAAGAGGCGGCAGCAGTACCCCTGGGAGGGCTGAATGCACTCCACTTCTTGAGAAAAGCGAATATTCGCAACGGGGAAAAAGTGCTGGTCAACGGTGCAGGGGGCAGCATCGGCACCTTTGCGGTGCAAATTGCCAGGGCAATGGGGGCCGAAGTGACGGCCGTCGACAGCACCATCAAAGAGGAGATGCTGCGTCGCATCGGGGCTGATCATTTCTTCGATTACAGCAAGGAAGATTTCACAAAAAGCGGCCAAAGCTATGACGTTATCTTCGACATGGTTGCCCGGAGTTCCTATTCCGCATGTATCAAATCGCTCAACCCCGGGGGGCGGTATTTGCTGGGGAACCCGCGTCTATCCGACATGCTCAGATCCGTCCTGGCCTCCGGTTTTACGGACAAGACCGTTATTTGTGCCTTTGCCGGTGAAAAGGAGGAAGAATTACATGCACTCAAGGAAATGATCGAGGCAGGTAAAATAAAACCGGTCGTCGATAAAATCTATTCGCCTGATCAGGCAGCCGATGCGCATCGCAGGGTCGAGACCGAACAAAGACTGGGGATCGTCGTGATTTCCATGAGCGGTCAAGGTAATAATGAAAAGCCTGGCTAAAAGCGGTGGTTAACAGAATAATATCGACACCGACCCGAATGGCACTTACTTAAGAACCCTGCCACGGAAACACACGGAAGGACACGGAACCGTTTCCGGTCAGACAATTTATTTTTCCGTGTTTTTCCGTGTGCTTCCGTGGCCAATTGTACTCCATA
>JBATIF010000082.1:0-2481 GCA_049667605.1 Gammaproteobacteria bacterium | reverse complement strand
GATCAGGAACAGGCAATGTCTGTATAGAGCCGTCAAGACGTCCCAGTGCCCGGTCAGCACGAGACAACAGGCTTTGCATTTCATCATCAATTTGCAGGGACGGGTCTGGCGGCAGCGGCGCAGGGATAAAAGCCTGGTAGCCATGAGTCTGCATTTGATACCGTCCGGCCCGCATAGCGATGTACCTGTTAAACCGTTGTTAAAGGAAGGCTGCAATATAACCACAATGATTGCCCATATTGAAGGCTGAGTTCAATAAAGATGGTTTTCTTGATTATATTAAAGGATCTGTAAATAACCACACAATATTTCTAAATACTTTCATTTTATGAAAGTTTCTGTAATTATATAATTTATTTAACACGACATCGTTATAGCGCCATGCAGACCTTAACCGAGCAGCTGATTGACGCGGGTTTCAAAAATCGGGTGATTGTTGACGCGCAGTTGGCCCGGCTGATCAGCGGCACCCCTCAACGCCGGCACAACCTGGTGAACCGCGCCATGAAAGCGGGTGAACTGTTGCGTCTGCGCAGGGGTGCCTATTTATTAGCTGAGCGATACCGGGACTATACGGCCCACCCTTTCGCATTGGCCCAGGTATTCGTGCCAGGGAGCTATGTATCGTTTGAGACCGCCCTGGCGCACCATGGCTGGATTCCCGAGTCTGTGTATACCACAGCGAGTGTGACACCTGGCCGCAAGTCTCACGAATATGAATATCCGTTATTTGGAAGCTTTACCTTTCATCCACTGGCAACTCACGCGGGTTATTTTCTTGAGCTGGTTGATCGTGAACAGATAAACAAGCAAACCATGCTGGTCGCAAAACCTGTACGTGCGTTGATGGACCTGGTGTGCCTTAGAAAGGCCGAATGGAATGGAATGGAGTGGCTACAGGAAAGCCTGCGTATTGACTACGAATACTTACGGCAGGTAACGAGTGCAGATATCAGAACATTGCAACTGGTTTACAAGCATAAACGCGTTACATTATTTCTTGAGTCTTTGGCCATGGAGTTAGGCAATGATTGAGCTTATTCAACAGCGACTGGACAGCTATAAAGCCACCAACCCGGTTGAGGAGGAACAGGCTACTAAAGAGATCTTGCAGGAGGTCGCGCTCTATTCATTGTGGCGAGCAGGATTTTTTGAAGTCGCCGCGTTTCAAGGTGGAACGAGCTTGCGCATCTTACATAAGCTGCCGCGATTCTCCGAGGACCTCGACTTCATTCTTAAAGAGCCCAACCCGGAATTCAAATGGGGTCACTATCTCGGTCAATTACTGGAAGGTCTTCAGGAGTTTGGTCTGCAATCCGAGGCGCTCGACAAGAGCCGGATGGACCAGCGTGTAAAGAAGGCGCTGCTTAAAGATAATTCAATCAGTAACCAGCTGGACCTGTCTTTCTATCGCGGACACCCGGGTCATAAGCTCAATATCAAACTGGAAATTGATGTCGATCCGCCGAAGGGCTCCGGGTTTGAATTCAGCTATCTGGATTTTCCCCTGGATTTTGAGGTGTGCCATCAGGACTTAAGCAGTAACTTCTCTTTAAAGATTCATGCATTGCTTTGCAGACCCTATTTAAAGGGCCGTGACTGGTATGACTTTAACTGGTATGTAAAACAAAACATCCAGCCCAACCTTCCCCATCTGCAGGCTGCGCTGTATCAGTACGGCCCATGGGAAGGACAAGCGATTGATATTGATGCTGAATGGTTAAATCACATCTTACTTGAGAAAGTAGCGGCTATTGACTGGAATGAAGCCGTTCAAGATGTCGAGCGCTTTCTGAATATCGCAGAAAAAGAGAGCCTGAAACTTTGGAGTAATCGTTTTTTTACCCGGAAAGTAGAAAGCCTGAGCTCAGCTGCTTAATGCGGCGCTCCTAAAGTTGATCGCGGGCACGATCCACTCCTGCAGTGCACCACTTCCGGTGCGTAAAACGCACCCTACATTTGATCAGTCGATGGCCACGGTGTCCGGGATTGCCACGGCCTTGCAGGCAACGGCGATTTCAGCGTACACGACGGCGGAGTCTTTTTCGTAGCGGCGCGAGAAGTGGAATGGCACCAGCCGGGCGACGCCGGCGGCCTCGGCGATTTCAGCAGTCGCACGGGTGGTGAGGTGGGCGGTGCACGCGGCATGGTCTGCATCGGCCTCGCAGAAGGTCGATTCACAGAACAGGGTGTGGGCGCCGTGCGCCAGTGCGATCACGCGCGCAATGCAAATCAACAGTGATAGACAGCGTGTTTTCGCTGCCGGCAAAAGAAACCCACCGCGGCGGTGGGTTTCTTTCCTGGTTGGCTGCCGGGTTTAAAGCAGCTTGAAAACCGCATCCAGGCTTTCCTTGGCGTCGCCGAACAGCATCCGCGTGTTCTCCTTGAAAAACAGCGGATTCTGCACGCCGGCGTAACCGGTGGCCATGGAGCGTTTCAGCACGATGGAGGTGCCGCCCTTCCAGCATTCCAGAACCGGCA
>JBATIF010000081.1:0-2280 GCA_049667605.1 Gammaproteobacteria bacterium | reverse complement strand
GGCGATTCCTATTGCATAATCGCCATAGAATCTCCTACAGGTTTGCAGGTCACGGTGTTTATGGGTTGTTGATACAGGCGGGGCTAATCGCGGATTAGATCCGCTACCACAGGTTGATGGGTCATTGTAGGAGCGGATCTAATCCGCGATCAGCTCCTTTGGTTTCATGAGTGCTGTGTCTTTTCCAGCTCCACAACTGTCTTTTCAAGCTGCTCTAGTTTCTCCCGGGTGCGTGCCAGTACGCGCGACTGGGCGTCGAATTCTTCCCGGGTGACCAGGTCAAGTTTGGCGAGGGTGCCCTCGATGAGGGTGCGGATGTTTTTCGCCAGGTCATCCTGCATTTCCTTCATCCCGGCGGGGATGATGGCGCTGATCTGGCGGGCAAGGTCGTCGATGAGTTTCATATCGGCCATGGGCTCACCTTAGTCGATTCCCCGGTTAAGCGTCCAGTCTCCCATCTGCTCCAGAATAGTGCACTTTTGCAGGGCATACGGGCTCATCCTGCACCAATAGTGTGCATGTCGGGCGATGCCTGGTGTCGTTCGATCCAATTAACCTGCTGAAATTATTATTTATTTATCAACTGGCACGGTTTCTGCTGAGCAATAAGCGATTTCCCCTTGTTAACACAGTTGAAGTGGTTGTCATTGCACAGTGTTTAACCACAACTTAATTGGAGATAGAGAAATGATGAAGAAAACTTTACTTGCAGCGGCAATGCTGGCGACCTCTTCGGCGGCATTTGCTGAAATCAGTGGCAACGTCACGCTGGCCTCGGACTACGTGTTCCGCGGTATTTCACAAACGGATAACCAGATGGCTATCCAGGGTGGTTTGGATTACGCGTGGGACAACGGTTTATACGTAGGCACCTGGGCTTCAAACGTGGATTCGAGTTTTTTCGATAATGGCCGTGACCCGCAGATCGAACTTGATATGTATGGCGGTTACAGCGGCGAGTACGATGATTTTGGCTATGACCTTGGATATCTCCGCTACCAGTATCCCAGTAGTGACGATGTGAACACCAACGAATTTTATGTCTCTGGTAGTTACATGGGTTTTAGTCTGTCAGCTAACTATTCCGATAAGTTGCAGTTCATTCTTTCGGACCAGAGCGCCTGGTATCTGAAAGCGGCTTACGAAACTACATTGCCATGGTACGAGATCGGCTTCTCTGCACATGTTGGCAACAGCTTCGGTGACGCCTTTGATGTGGATGCGACTGACGTAAACGATTCCGGTTTCAAAGATTCCTATGCTGACTGGAGTATCGGTCTATCCAAGAGCTGGATGGGTGCTGATTTCGGGCTGACTTATACCGACCTCACTGACATCAAGTTTCAAAATGGCACGGAATGTAAGGCAAACTGGTGTGACAGCAAGATCGTCTTCACTATTGGTAAAAGTCTTTAATTGAATGACCAAGCCTGCCCTTCGGGGCAGGTGTTTTTTATTACAAGGAGCAAACAATCATGAAGCTAGTAACAGCAATCATCAAGCCGTTCAAGCTCGATGATGTCCGCGAAGGATTGTCGGAAATCGGTGTGCAAGGTATCACCGTGACCGAGGTCAAGGGTTTCGGACGTCAGAAAGGGCATACGGAACTTTATCGTGGTGCGGAATATGTGGTTGATTTCCTGCCCAAGGTAAAACTCGAGGCCGCCGTGGCCGCCGATATGGTCGACAAGGTCATTGAAGCAATCTCCAAGGCAGCCAATACCGGCAAGATCGGCGACGGCAAGATTTTCGTCTCCAGTCTTGAGCAGACTGTTCGTATCCGTACCGGTGAAACCGGTCCGGACGCGCTCTGATCACATAGACGGAGGAGATTCAAGTGGAAGCTTTGACTGAACTGAGTTATGCGCTGGACACCTTTTACTTTTTGATGACAGGTGTCCTCGTGATGTGGATGGCCGCAGGGTTTTCGATGCTTGAGGCCGGTATGGTGCGTGCTAAAAACACCGCCGAAATCCTGACCAAGAATATTTCCCTGTTTGCCGTCGCCTGCATTATGTACATGCTGATGGGCTATAGCATCATGTATCCGGCCGAGGCCGTTAATGCATGGTGGCCCGGTTTTGGTGACATCCTGGGAAAGACCGACAATACGGCAGCGGAAGTGCTGGCCAGTGGTGGTGATACCTACTACTCCGGCCTGTCTGACTTCTTCTTCCAGGTTGTGTTCGTTGCAACCGCCATGTCGATTGTCTCCGGTGCCGTTGCAGAACGCATGAAGCTGTGGGCATTCCTGTTCTTTGCTGTTGTCATGACCGGTTT
>JBATIF010000080.1:0-4905 GCA_049667605.1 Gammaproteobacteria bacterium | reverse complement strand
AGTGACCTTCATGATGCCCTGGTGAACCAGGTGGACGATGCCGCCAATGGTGCCGATGGGGCCGAGGATGGCAGTACCCAGTGCGATATAGGACACCTGGCTGACGGTGGAATAGGCCAGCCGTTTTTTCAGGTTGTCCTGAAACAGCGCCTTGACCGATCCGTACACGATGGTGACCGCGGCAGCGATACCCAGCCCGGTAAGCAGCCCAAGTTGATCGGCGAAGTTCACGCCGTATACATCATAGACCACGCGCACAATGCCAAAAGCACCGGCCTTGACCACGGCGACTGCGTGCAGCAATGCACTCACCGGCGCCGGTGCAACCATCGCCTGGGGCAGCCAGCCATGCAGCGGCACCAGTGCCGCCTTGACACCAAGACCGATGATTAACAGCAGGAATATCACCTTGAGCTGGGGGTGGTCTGCAACGGGTAGTTGATCCAGTATGCCGCCTTCGACAAAGGCCGTCGGCCCCACAAGCACGTGCAGCCATACGCTGCCTATCAGCAGCAGCATGCCTCCACTCAAGGTATAGGCAAGGTAGATACGCGCACCGCGTACTGCCTCGGGTGTGCCGCGGTGGGCAACCAGCGGGTAGGTGGCCAGTGTCAGCAACTCGTAAAAGATGACAAAGGTAAACAGGTTGCCGGCCAGCGCCAGGCCGACAGTGGCCGATACGCACAGGCTGAAGAAACCAAAAAAGCGGCTGCGGTGCGGTGATTTTTCCAGGTAGCCGATAGCATAGACGGTGGTTAGCAGCCAGAGCACCGTGGAAAGCGTGACGAACAGCACGGAGAGCGTGTCAGCATGCAGCACCAGGTCCAGGCCGGGGGCCAGCGTCCAGCGGGTCTCGTAGACATGTTCGTGAAACACGCCCCAGACCAGAGCGCCGACCAGCACCAGCTTGAGCACCGCACCGCCCAGGTTAAGCACGGTGCGTAGCCGGTGGCTGCTTTCCTTGAGGAAAAATATGACCAGTCCCGGTAGCAGGGAACTTGCAACTACCAGCAATGGCAGCCAGGTGTCCAGGTTCATCTGCCGATCTCCACCAGCTCCCATACCGAAGCCCCGGCGAGGCCTATACCCAGCGCCGCCATGGACGTGAGCAGCAGTGCCGGCCATTCCTCAATCGCCACCGTCACTGGCTGGTGCGGATACGGCCGGTGGCCAAAGGCATGGCCAAGCACGCGAAACATATAGGCCGCGGCCATTAATGAACCGACTGCCGTTACCACGAGCCATAACCACTGACCGGTTTCGACAGCGCCGGCAAGTAATTGCCACTTGCCGAGAAAGGCGCCACTGGGTGGCAGGCCAATGAGGGCCACACCAGCCAGGGCGATGGCGAAGGTGGTGGCAGGCAGGCGCTGGGCGGTGCCGTCCAGATCGCTGATGTTATCGTGACCGCAACGCTGCTGGATAATCCCGATCGCCAGAAACAGGCCGGCCTTGGCAAAACCGTGGGTCAGGGCCAGCATCACCAGGCCACCCGCTGCAAGGTCACGGGCCGCGCCGGGCGGAAGGGCCTGCAGCACGGGAAAGAACAGAAACAGGTAACCTAGCTGGGCAACGGTGGAATAGGCCGCAAGCAGTTTCAGCCGCTTGGCCTGCAGCGCGTGCCAGGATCCCCACAGCACCGCGCCGGCACCCAGTGCCCCGAGCAAATTGGCGGCCGCTGGCGTAACCACGTCTGCGAATACATCCAGCCAAAGGCGCAGCACGAGATAGAAAGCCGCCTTGACCACCAGTGCCGACAGCACGGCACTAACCGGTGCCGGTGCACTGGCGTGTGCTGCTGGCAGCCAGAAATGCAGCGGGAACAGGGCGGTCTTCAACAACAGCCCGGCGGTCATCAGTGCCAGGGCCGACAATGCGATGGGTTCGGCCACCACAGTGCTTGCCAATTGAGCCATGTCGAGCGTTCCATAGCCGGCATAGATCAGACTCACCCCGGCGAGGAACAGCATCGAGCCCAGCAAGCCGACCAGCAGGTAGCGCAGGGCCGCCTCTACTGCGGCGCGCTTGCCCGCAATCGCTGCCAGTGCAACTGCGCTCAGTCCCAGCAGCTCCAGCGTGACATAGAGGTTAAACAGGTCGCCGGACAGCAGCAGTGCATTCAGCGAGGTCCACAACAACAGCCATAATGGCCAGAAGCGCGCGCGCTCGACCGGTTGCCTGAAGTAGGCGCTGGCGTAGACGCTGGTAGCGAGCATCACAAGCGCGATCATCATCAGCAGCAAAGCGGACAGGCCATCGGCGCGCAATACAATCCCGAGACCGGCCGTCCAGCCACCGACTTCGTAGTGCAGCGCACCCTGCGCTGCCACGCCATACAGCAGGGCGCCGGCGGCAACCGTAGTTGCCAGTCCGGTTCCCACAGCAACAGCCGTTGCGGCGCGCGGCAACAGCAGTGCAGCAAGCGCTCCGGTCAAAGGCAGGGCGATCAGCCAGATGATCGCATCAGTCATCCTCTTGCTCCGCATGCAGGGCTCGCGCCAGGGCCAGGGCCAGTGCAGTCGCGCTCACCGCGACGACGATGCCGGTCAAGACCAGGGCATGTGGCAGCGGGTCCGGCGGCAGCCCGGGACCGCGGTAGGCGACAGCAATCAGCAGCATGAATACGCCGGCCCCCATGACATTGAGGGCCAGCACCCGGTGCAACAGGGAGGCATGCAGCAGTGCCGTGCGCAGCCCAAGCGCCACCAGCAGGCAGCCGGTCAGGACATACATCAGCTGCGCCGTAAGCATCAGGATATCTCCCCGCGCTGCGGGTTGCCGACTGCATCGGTCCCCGTCAATTGCGGCTCGTCGCCGACGAATGCCAGCACCAGGGTCGCGGCTATCCCGAGCATCGCTGCCGTCTCCATTATCAGGATCAGGGCACCGGCCCAGGCCGGCGGGTAGCCAAGAAACGGCTGTCCCATCACTAGCAGGGTCAGGCCGACGAGCAAGAACATTCCCACACCGGCGGCCATGAGGATGCGCAGCGTAAAACCGGCAGGCAATCCGATGCGCTGCCGACCCGCGAGATGCAAGACGACGCCGGCGGCAGCCAGTGTCGCGCCGGCCTGGAAGGCACCACCCGGCGCATGGGCGCCAACCCATAACAGGTAGCCGGCCATGAGGATCAATACAGGCACCAGCCAGCGCACCAAACCATCGAATACCGGCCCGGCTAGCTGGTAGCGGGGGGTCGCACGGCCCAGGGCGAGGATGCCGAGCACGGCGGTCAGCAGTACCGCCAGTTCCAGCAAGGTGTCATAGACACGAAAGTTCAGTAGCACCGCAGTCACCGGGTTGCTTACCCCGCTGGCCTCGAGGTTTGCGGAAATGGCCTGGGGTAAGGTGTTGTGTGGCGGGCTACTGAAGGCATGCAGCAGGGCCCATGCAAGTGTGCCCGCCAGCCCGGCACAGAAAATGGTGACTGACCAGTGAAGCATCACACTCGCGCCTGATCTGCCCTGCTTCCCGGCTCTGTTCGCCGGTGCCGGGGGCGGCCGGCCTGAATTTCTGTGCACTGCAGCGAGCAGCAAGGCGCCGGACAGACCGGCACCGATGGCCGCCTCTGCAAGTGCGACGTCAGGTGCCATGAGGCGAGCCCATGCCACGGCCAGAAGCAGCCCGAAAGCGATGAACAAGATGACACTGTTGCGAAGATCGGTACTCGCCAGTGATGCCCAGGCAAGGCTCACAATCGAGATCAGTAGCAACCCGTCAAAGACAAGCAGAGCTGCGCTATTCAAGGCCCTGATTCCTCCCGCCGGGCATGGCGTGCGATCAAGTGTGCACTGGCGGCACCGGCAGCGAGCACGGCCAGCCAGATCAGCAACAGCTTGAGTGTGGTCAGCAGGTCTTGCGCGTGAATCGCTATACCGGTTACCAGCAGGCCCAGACCGAGGTTATCGGCCTTGGTGAGTGCGTGCAGCCGCGAGTAGATATCCGGGAGACGCAGCAAGCCAATGCTGCCGGCAAGATAGAAAAAAAGTCCGGCGAGTATCAGGACCGAAGACAGGATATCAATCATGGCGTGTTTCCCGCTGACCGGTGAAAGCGGCCACGGCTACAGCGGCAAGCAACGCCAGTATCAATGCGACATCGATCAACGCTGGTTGAGTGAACACCTGGCTGAGGAGTAACAGTGTGCCGACACCGGCAGTACCGATCAGCTGCGTTGCCAGCATGCGATCGCCTGCGCCCGGCCCGAGTAAGACACGCACCAGGCCCAACAGCAGACTGATCATCAGGCCCACTGCAGTCAGTGAGAACAGCTCAGGCATCATTTTTCTCCAACGTTAAGCCAAACAGTCTGGCGATAGCCGCCTCGAGCCGCAGCAATTGAGGATCCTGATTGGTGGAAATATCCAGCAGGTGCAGATCTGCATGGTCGCCATCGAGGTCTGCAGCCAGGGTGCCGGGCAGCAGGCCTATGCAGTTGATGAGCAGTACGCGCGCCGTCGGATGGCTGATGTGCAGGCGGTATCGCACGAAGCCCGGCTCGATGCGAAGGGTCGGCCCCAGGGTGCGGCGGGCAACATCGATACCGCCGCGAACCGACTCACGCAGAAACAGACCGAGAAAGCCGGGCAGGCCGGTCAGTGTCAAGCGAGGCAACGCCTGGTTTCCCAGCCGCACACTTGCGAAACTGGCAAGTGCGACAGCAGGTAGCCCGATCAGCCAGGCATCTGCACGGCCCTGGACGATTAACCACCACAGGCCTGCCAGTATGACTATTCTGGCCGCAATGCCCGACAGTGCTATTGAACGCATCTGTGCCATTTACCTGTCCGTTCTAATCCAGGCGAACCTCAAGCGTATTCATCCAGTTTGGGATGTTTGGCTGCAACCGCCGCAGGTGAGGACGTATGCTGGTGAATACGCTTGGTCAAACTATATATAAACAGT
>JBATIF010000079.1:0-6506 GCA_049667605.1 Gammaproteobacteria bacterium | reverse complement strand
AGCCCCAGCTGGCCGCGCCTGACCTCACCGTATTCCGACAGGTGCGCCATGATGGCGCTGGCCATGTTGCCGGGAATGGCAAAACCGATGCCGATATTTCCGCCGGACGGCCCGACAATGGCGGTATTGATCCCGATCAGTTCCCCGTTCATATTCACCAGCGGACCGCCGGAGTTACCGGGATTGATCGAGGCATCGGTCTGGATGAAGTCTTCATAGCCTTCGATCCCAAGCCCGGATCTTCCCAGGGCGCTGACAATGCCATAGGTGACTGTCTGTCCGAGCCCGAACGGACTGCCGATGGCAACCACAAAATCGCCAACGCGGGCTTCGTCCGAGTCAGCCACGGGTAATTCCACCAGGCCCCCGGCCTCGATGTGGATCAGCGCCAGGTCAACTTCCGGGTCACTGCCCTCCACTGTAGCCGTGAACTGACGCTGGTCACGCAGCGTCACCGTGACCTCGTCGGCACCCTCGATGACATGATGGTTGGTCAGGATGTAACCCTTGCCAGCATCGACGATGACTCCGGACCCGAGGCTTTGTTTCTGGCGTTCACGCTCCCGTCCCTCAGGCACCTCGAAGAAGCGACGGAAAAACGGATCATCCAGCAGCGGATGATGCATGACTTTTGTCCGCGTCCGGGTTGATATGTTGACCACCGCCGGCAACACCTTTTCCAGCATTGGCGCAATGCTGTCGCCCGGTGGTGCGGCTTTGGCAAGCGCAGTATCCACACTGCCGCACACCAGCACCAGCAGCACCAGTAGCCGGCGCAGCTGTCGCGTTCCAGGGGTAATGCCAGCCAAGGTCATGTTTAATTGAGCACCGGATGCCAGATATTTTCATCAACATGCAGGCTGCCGCCGAGAACTTCAAGCGCTTTGTCGGCCAGCAGTGCGCCCAACAGCAATAGTACCCCCATCAGTCAGGAATGGCGGTGGACTAGCCACCCTTGGAAAAACATTGAACAAACTGCATATAATCACTGTCTCAGACGCGCACGAATAACCCCGGTGCCGGGTACAGGATGACATGAATTACACAGCAGAGGTCGGCAGCAAAATGACAGGAAGGACTCAGACGGCAACACAAGCAAACCAAGCAACACCCAGTAGCACCTCACAACTGGCCTTCCGCCAGGCAGCACAACATCTCGGTGAAAAGATTATCGGCCAGCACGACCTGGTGGAGCGCCTGCTGATCGCCCTGCTGGCCGATGGCCACCTTTTGGTCGAGGGCGCCCCCGGCCTTGCAAAGACGACCGCTATCAAGGAGTTATCACAACTACTTGAAGGAGATTTTCAGCGTCTGCAGTTCACCCCGGACCTGTTACCCGGCGACCTTACCGGCACCGACATCTATCGTCCGGAAAGCGGTGAATTTCATTTCCAGGCAGGACCACTGTTTCACAACCTGGTGTTGGCCGACGAGATCAACCGCGCGCCGGCCAAGGTGCAGTCGGCGCTGCTCGAGGCCATGGGGGAACACCAGATCACCGTCGGCCGCAGCACCTATCCCCTGCCGCGCCCGTTCATGGTGATGGCAACGCAGAATCCGATCGAACATGAAGGCACCTATCCCCTGCCCGAGGCCCAGCTTGACCGTTTCCTGATGCATGTGCGCATCGGCTACCCTTCGGCCAGTGCCGAACGCGATATCCTCAAGCTGGCGCGCCGCCAGGCAGAGGCCGCCTATGAAGCAGCCGGGGAAGTCATGCCGCCGATCAGCCGGGAACAGATATTCACGGCACAGAAAGAAGTGCTGGCGCTGCACATGGCCGAACCCGTCGAGGAATACCTGGTACAACTGGTACTGGCGAGCCGCGATCCTGCCGCCTACAACAGCGAGCTGGCGCGCCTCGTCAGCTACGGCGCCAGTCCCCGCGCAACCATTGCACTTGACCGCTGCGCGCGCGCCCATGCCTGGCTGCAGGGTCGCGACTATGTTTCACCCGAAGATGTACAGGCCATTGCCCATGATGTGTTAAGGCACCGGGTGCTGCTTTCTTTTGAGGCCGAGGCAGAAGGTGTCAGCCCGGATGATTTCATCCGCCACCTGCTGCAGCTGATCCCGGTTGCCTGAAGATGCGCAGACTGCTGGATCGCTGGCTCGCGCGCGGCAGCAATCCCGCCGCAGGCAAACACGCCGAGGCCCTGCTTAACCCGGCGACCCGTGTCACCCTGAACGAACTGCTCGACCTGCAACGCCTGGCGCGCAAGCTTGAGCTGCGTCACCGGCAACCGGCGCGTGCCCGGCAGGCCGGCAACCATCACTCGCGCTTTCGCGGCCGCGGCATGGATTACCAGGAATCGCGCAGCTACCAGCCCGGTGACGATATCCGCAACATGGACTGGCGGGTCACCGCCCGCGCAGGCCGGCCGCACACCAAGCTGTTTCAGGAAGAGCGCGAACGCCCGGTAGTGCTATTGCTCGACCTCGGCCCGGGCCTGTTTTTTGCCAGCCGCGGCGCCCTGAAATCAGTCATCGCGGCGCGCGCTGCGACCCTGCTCGGCTGGGCGGCCGCGGCACAGGGTGACCGCATCGGCGCCCTGTTGTTCAACGGCGGTCATCATGAGCTGAAACCGCGCCGCGGCCAGCGGGGTGTATTACCGCTGATCCATGCGCTGCTGGAACACACCGACCCTGTCAGGGGCCTGGCCAGCCCGCCACACCCTGGCGGGCTGAATGACGCACTCATCCGGCTGCGGCGCATCGTTCGGCCCGGCAGCCTGGTGTTTTTGATCAGCGATTTTTACGGGCTCGATGACGACACGGAAAACCACCTGCAGCACCTGCGTCGGCACAACGACCTGGCCGCGATACAAATCACCGACCCGCTTGAACTGGCACCTCCGCCCCCCGGCCGTTACGGCGTGACCGACGGCCGCAATTCCGGGGTGCTCGACACCCGCTCCGGCGCGGGCCGGCAAGGCTATAACGCTTTTTTTCAGCAGCATCGCCAGGCGCTGCAGCAGGCCCTGCAAAAGAGCGCCATACCGCTGCTGCAACTTTCAACAACGGACGATGTGGTCGTCGCACTGCAGGCGCAGTTTGGCAATCGCGGCACCCCGGCGCCCCGGCAGAGGAGCGTGGCATGAATCCGTCCGTGGCAGATGCGCTGCAGCTGCGCGATATTCACCTGCCGGGGACACCGGGCATCTGGCCGCCTGCACCGGGCTGGTGGATCACAGCCGTTGTTGTCCTTGCCTTGTTGAGCTGGCTCGCGCTCACTGGCTGGCGGTATTTGCAGTTGCGGCGGCAACGCCGGCATATCCTTGGCCTGCTGGCGCAACTGGAACAGTCAGCCGTCGACACGTGCACCCCTGAATTTGTTGCGCAACTGTCGCGCCTGCTCAGGCGCATCGCGCTGATGCGTTACCCGGCAGAGCAGATCGCGTCGTTAACCGGCAAGGACTGGTTGAAGTTCCTCGATGAAACAGGCGGCAACGGTGGTTTCTCCACCGGCCCCGGACAGGTGCTGGCCGACGGCCCCTATGTCCGTGACCTGCCTGTCAGCCTTGACATCCATACCCTGACGCCGCTGATCCGCGACTGGATCGGGAAGAACGCGCATGCCTGATGCAGGTTTTGAATTTGCCTGGCCGTGGTTGCTGAGTGCCCTGCCCCTGCCATTGCTGGCGGCGCTGTTACTGCCACGGGCAAAGCAATCACCCCCCGCGGCACTGCGCTTTCCTTTTTACGGCGCCTTGCGGCAGGGTTTGGTAAAACCCGCACGGCAACGCTCCCGGCTGCGCTTGCTGCTGGCGGCACTGGCCTGGTTGTTACTGGTAATCGCGGCAGCCCGTCCGCAGTGGATTGGCGAGACACTGCACCTGCCGGTCAGCGGCCGCAGCCTGATGCTGGCGGTGGATATTTCCGGCTCCATGCAAACCGGGGACATGCTTATCGGTGGCCGCCAGGTGATGCGCCTTGCCGCGGTCAAGCAGGTCGCCGGAGACTTTATCGAGCAGCGCATCGGTGACCGGCTGGGTCTGATCCTGTTCGGTGACCAGGCCTACCTGCAGGTGCCACTGACCTTTGACCGTCACACGGTACATACACTGCTGGACGAGGCCGCCATCGGGCTGGCCGGGAAAAGCACGGCGATTGGCGACGCCATCGGGCTGGCGATCAAGCGTCTGCGCGAGCAACCGAAGAGAAACCGGGTGCTGGTGCTGCTCACCGATGGCGCCAACACCGCGGGCAGTATCGAGCCGTTAAAAGCAGCCGACCTGGCCGCCAGCGAAGCGGTGCGTATTTATACCATTGGCATCGGTGCTGACAACATGCTGGTGCGCGGACCCTTCGGCATGCAACGCATCGAAAGCGGTGATCTCGATGAAGATACGCTGCGGGCGATCGCCGAAAAGACCGCCGGCCGTTACTTCCGCGCGCGCGACACACAAGACCTGAAAGAGATCTACGCATTACTCGATGCCATGGAACCGCTATCCAGCGATGAACAGAGCTATCGCCCCGTCGATGAACTCTACGCCTGGCCACTGGGCAGCGCCTTGCTGCTCAGCCTGTTGCTGGCGTTGCCGACAGGCGGCCGGGGCCGGCCTTTTGCAAGGGACGGGGCGCAACATGCCTGAGCAGTTTCACTTTATCCAGCCGTTGTGGCTGCTGGCGCTGCTGCCACTTGCGCTGCTCTTGTGGCATGTCAGCCGGCATGGCAGCGGCAACAACCCGTGGCGAAAAATCATCGACCCCCGCCTGCTGCCCTTGCTGATGGGCGACGAACGCCGCGGCGGTCAATACCTGCCCCTCGGCTTGCTGGCCACTGGCTGGCTGCTGGCCGTGCTGGCGCTGGCAGACCCGAGCTGGGAACAACTGCCGCAACCGCTCATGCAGACCAGCGCATCGCGCGTGATCGTGCTTGACCTGTCGCGTTCCATGCTGGCCGCGGACCTGCAACCCTCGCGCCTTGTGCGCGCCCGCTTCAAGGTCGAAGACATCCTGGCAGATGACGCTGAAGGCCAGACCGGCCTGGTCGTGTTTGCCGGCGATGCCTTCAGCGTCACGCCGCTGACCCGCGATGCCGACACCATCCGCGCCCAACTGAAGGCGCTGGATCCGGAGATCATGCCCGCGCAGGGCAGCCGCGCCGACCTGGGCCTGCTCAAGGCGGAGCAACTGCTGCTGCAGGCGGGAGTGGAAAACGGCCAGGTGATCCTGGTAGCCGATGGCGTCGAAGGTGACAATGCAGCACGTGCCGCCGCCCGCTTGCGTCAGTCGGGTTACCGTGTATCCGTACTCGGTGTCGGCACCGCCGCCGGCGCGCCATTGCCCGATGGCCAGGGGGGCGTGATCAAGGATGCCGCGGGGAAACCCCGGCTGGTCAAACTGGATGGCAATGCACTGCAGTCCGTGGCACAGGCCGGTGGCGGCCGCTACAGCCAGCTGACGGGTAATGAAACGGATATCGATTACCTGCTGGATACTGCCGCGGGCAGCAGCAACAGCCGCCAGAGCGAAGATCTGCAAACACTGCGCTGGAAAGAACAGGGCCCGCTGCTGGCCGTTCTGTTGCTGCCGCTGGCGGCACTGGCGTTTCGACGCGGCTGGTTGCTGAGCGTGCTCATTTGCACCGCCCTGTTCACCCAGCCCCGGGAAGCCATGGCCTTCGGCTGGGATGATTTATGGCTGCGCACTGATCAACAGGCCGCAAAGGCACTGCAACAGCAACACTACGAAGAGGCGGCAAGGCTGGCCGAGGATCCTTTGCTGCGCGGCAGCGCCGAATACAAACAGGGGAATTACCAAAAGGCCCTCGAGTCCTTCAGCAAGGCGCCCGGTGCCGATGCCGCCTATAACCGCGGCAATGCGCTGGCCAGCCTGGGCAACTACCAACAGGCCATTGCCGCCTACGACGAGGCGCTCAAGGCACAACCCGGCATGGACGATGCCGCAGCCAACAAGGCCGCCGTCGAGGCGCTGCTGCAACAGCAGCAACAGCAGCAGCAGGACCAGCAACAGGACCAGCAACAGGACCAACAGGAATCGACCGGCCAGCAGGGTCAACAGGCAGACAGCGGGGATTCATCATCCGCCAAAGACTCTGGTTCGGAACAGCAGCAAAGCGCCGAAGAATCCACGGGCGACGGCAACGCTGAACAATCCGCCGATGCACAGGCTGCTGCGAATGCACAGTCTGCCGAGGACAACGAGGGCGAACAACACGCTGACAACCCGGACAATGCCTTTGCCAGCGCCAACAGGCAACTCGATGAAGCCAAGGCAGACCGGCAGGATGACAATCAATCCGGCCCCGCCACGCCACCGCCTGCCGACAACGAGGCTGTCGGACAGGCACAAACCGGGGACGGCGAACAACCAGCCGATGCCGATGATCACGCCCCGGCCGAGGCCGAGGCGCTGAGCAGCGAGGAACAACTCGCCGCACAACAATGGCTGCGCCGTATCGCGGATGACCCGGGTGGCTTGCTGCGCCGCAAGTTTCTCTACCAGTACCGGCAGCGCGGCCAACAGCCTGAAAGCGG
>JBATIF010000078.1:0-2338 GCA_049667605.1 Gammaproteobacteria bacterium | reverse complement strand
TCCCGTAGGCGCAGCCGAGCATCGCAGTGAAAACCGGATGAAGCATGCGAGTGTTTGAGTGACTCGAGCGCAGCGAGATGCGCGAGTTGCGCATGCGCCGGTTTTCACGAGAAGCGCAGGGAACCCGCGTCAGCGGGCTGCGCCTTCGGGCCGCCTTTCTTTTGGATACTTTTCTTTGGCGGAGCAAAGAAAAGTATCTCGCCGCGCGCGACGTACAGGGATGTACAAGTGTCGCGGGAGGCATGGATGCCGGGAGCGACCAGCGAAAGCCCGCATAAAAAAACCGCGCCTGCAAGGCGCTTACAACCCCGAATCGGCCGCCACCAGTTCCTCCAGTGACCAGCGCGGTATCGCCCTGATCGACAGGCTTTCTGCCTGCCCCGCCTGCAGTCTTCGATAACCGGCGTAGGCAATCATGGCACCATTGTCGGTACAGAATTCAGGACGCGGGTAGCTGGTGCGCCCATCTTCTTTTGCCATGAGTTCATCGAGCCGTGCCCGCAGGCGCAGATTCGCACCCACCCCGCCGGCGACCACCAGTGTCTTCAACCCGGTTTGTGCAACGGCCCGGCGGCACTTGATGGCGAGGGTATCGACAACCGCATCCTCGAAGGCACGCGCAATATCGGCGCGATCCTGTTGCGTCCGGGCCGATTCACGCCAGCTGTACAGGGCAAAGGTCTTCAGGCCGCTGAAACTGAAATCCAGACCCGGACGGTCGGTCATCGGCCGTGGAAACCTGTAACGCCGCGGTTCGCCCTGCAAGGCCAACTCCGCCAGCGCCGGACCGCCGGGATAGGACAAACCCAGCAGGGTGGCCGTCTTGTCGAAGGCCTCGCCCACCGCATCATCGACCGAATCGCCGAGCAGGCGGTAGCACCCGATCGCATCGACCTCGACCAGCAGGGTATGCCCGCCGGAAACCAGCAGGGCCAGAAACGGGAATCCGGGCGGATCCGGCTCCAGCATCGGCGCCAGCAGGTGCCCCTCCATATGATGGACGGCAATCGCAGGGATGTTACGCGCCCAGGCGAAGCTGCGCCCGGCCGCGGCACCGACCAGCAAGGCGCCGACCAGGCCCGGCCCGGCCGTGTAGGCGACGCCATCCAGGTCAGACATATTAATGCCTGATTTTTCAATAACCTGGCTTATCAGCGGCAAGAGCTTGCGGACATGGTCCCGGGAGGCCAGTTCGGGGACCACCCCCCCGTACGCGGCATGCAGATCGACCTGGCTATAGAGGGCATGGCCCAGCAACCCACGCTCGCCATCGTAAATGGCCACGCCGGTTTCATCACAGGAGGTCTCGATCCCAAGCACACGCATGCCGCCTATGGTAAACGTCGCGGCTTGTTACACAAGGAAATTTTGCCTTTTTGCTACGACGTGTATAGAATGCGCAGCCCTGTCAAATGAGCTTTCTTGCTGGAACCTGTATGCCAAATGTACGCGTAAAAGATAACGAACCCTTCGAAATTGCACTGCGCCGTTTCAAGCGCTCCTGTGAAAAAGCCGGGGTTCTCTCCGAAGTCCGTCGCCGTGAGTTTTATGAAAAACCCACGCAGGAACGTAAACGCAAGATGGCCGCTGCCGTAAAGCGCACCCAGAAAAAGGTTTCCCGCGAAGTCTCCCGCCGCGTTCGCCTCTACTAGGCAATTCGTCTCCAGGCATGTCCACAAAGGACCGCATCTCGCAGGATATAAAAGATGCCATGCGCGCCAGGGACAAGCCACGCCTGGCAACCCTGCGCCTGATCCATGCCGCGATCAAACAACGCGAGGTCGATGAACGCATCGAACTCGATGATACCCAGCTCATCGATGTTCTCGGCAAGATGGTCAAGCAACGCCGTGAATCCATCAGCCAGTTTGAAAAGGCCGGACGCGACGACCTGATCGCTATTGAAAACAGCGAACTGGACATCATCACCCCCTACCTGCCTGAACAACTCGACGAAAACGAAATCAACGCCCTCATCGATGCCGCGCTTGAAAAAACCGGCGCCACTTCAGTCAAGGACATGGGCAAGGTCATGGGCATGCTAAAACCCGCGCTGCAGGGCAAGGCGGACATGGGTGCCGTCGGCGCACTGATCAGGGCGAAGCTGGGCTGACAAATCGGCTGGCACAAGGCTGCAGGGAAGCAGAAGAACAGTCGGCTCTTGCCGAAATCGAGAAACACCGCTGGTCGAAAGAAATTCGACCCTACAGGTCTGATTGTGCAGGGCCGAATTCATTCGGCCGACGACCTTGCCAGCAGAAGGAATGCGTCTCGTCCAGATTGATTGATTTTATCCGCCCGATCAGGGGTAAATCCGAACAGTCTAACGCAGCAGCAG
>JBATIF010000077.1:0-8084 GCA_049667605.1 Gammaproteobacteria bacterium | reverse complement strand
CGAGTTGTGCGCGGCCCCCGGATTGGCGAGGAACGCAGGGGACCGGCTTTAGCCGGTGAGTGCTTCGGGGGCCCTTCTCTTTGGGTACTTTCTCTTGGGCAAGCAAGAGAAAGTACCTCGCCGCGCGGGCGCGAGAGCCCGCATCCAAGAAACCAGCGCCTGCAAGGCGCCTGCAAATCAGCGGAGCAAAGAAAATAGACTCGCCGAGCGCGATGTACAGGGATGTACAAGTGTCGCGGGAGGCATGGAGAAGGTGAGACCGCGCAGCGGTCGAGAGGCTGGCCTGGGCCATGCCGAGAGCGACCAGCGAAAGCCCGCATCCAATTAAACCGCGCCTGCAAGGCGCCTACAAATCAACGAAGCAAATAAAAAACCTCAACTCTCAGGCATTCATACAACACTTCTTGTATTTCTTGCCGCTGCCGCAGGGGCAGGGTTCATTGCGTCCGATCCTGGGTTCGGTGCGCCTGGATGGGGGGCTGTTGATCATTTTTCCGTCGTAGAAGTACCAGCTGCCGTCGACTTTTCTGAACTCGGCGAGTTCGTGGTGCACGCAGGCGCTGCCATGACTTTTGTAGCTGACCTTGAATTCGACCTGGCCCTTACTGTCATCGGCGCCGCCCTGTTCTGTCCTGACGATCTCAAGACCCTGCCAGTCGGCATCCCTGGCCCACTTGGCCGCACCGGCCTCGTCGAAATCGTCACGCTCTTTCGGGTGCAGCGACCGGGCAAGATAGGGGATGTCTTCCAGCACATAGGCAGTGTAGCGCGAGCGCATCAGTGCCTCGGCGGTGGGGGGGCTGGCGCTACCCTTTATCAGAGGTTCGCAGCATTCGGCAAAGGGCTTGCCGGATTGACAGTGACATTGCTGGGTTTTGCTCATGCTGATCCTGTTTTGTTTGGCTGTGTCCGCAGGCGATGCTTTTAGCGGACTGCCTGCGGGTTGTCAAATAAACGTGCTCGCAGGGTTTCATCTCCATGGTCTTTGCCCGTACTTCATGCGGGTATAATCCCGCCCCATGTATTTAATGAAGAACGGCTTCGCAGACACGCGCTACTGCGGCAATATCGCCTTGTGGGTGCTGGTCCTGCTAATGACGTTCATGACGCAGTACGCTGACTTGCTGCACAGTCTGCGCTACGACCGGCAACTGGTTGCCGGGGGAAGCTGGTGGCTGCTGTTCAGCGGCCACCTGGTGCATGCCAACTGGCCGCATTGGGCGCTGAACATGGCAGGCCTTGGTATTGTTGCCTTATTCTTTTCTCGCTACGGGTCACCGCTGCAGTGGCTGTGGGTGTTTTTGATGGCGGCACTGTTTGCCGGGACGGGTGTTTACCTGTTCAACCCGGCGCTCTCCAGTGGTGCCGGGCTGTCCGCTGTTTTGCATGGCCTGTTCGTGTTCGGCGCGCTGCATGAAATACGTTACCACCCGCTCAGTGGTTATATATTGCTGCTGTTGCTGTGCGGCAAGCTGGCATGGGAATTCATGCTTGGCCCGGTCACCGGTGCGGACACACTGACGGGCGTCCAGGTCATTACCGATGCGCATCTGTATGGTGCGCTGGGGGCTGCCGTTGCCATTGCAGTAATGTGGCTGCATGCGCGCAACCGGCATGCGGACAGGGCCGCCAGCGACGCTGGTGACTGAATGTGCCGGTGTTACTTGCTGTGGGTATCCGCGTGTTGTTGACCCTGGCCAGTTATCGCGTTATGTTTGAAGCACTTAAAAGCCATATAACTACAAATCAGGGAGTACATAATGAAAAAAGGTTTCGACAGACTGCGCGGTGTTGCCGCGGCCAGTGCAATCGGGGTAGGTCTGCTTGGCGGGGGCAGTGCCAGGGCAGTGACGGTAACTACACCGCTGAGCGTTACCAGGGGGAGTGCCTCTTGGACTGGTATCGGTAATTCGGGAGCGTCCACATCATCTTGTATGGGTACTACGTCCATCACCACCACGGGTGGCTTCAGCTTAACCAGCAGCAACACCTGCTTCGCTATCTATGAGGCGAGTCTGAGCACCGGATTAAGTGACTTCTATGATGGCGGCATGAGTCTTGTCGTGGGGGATGCCGTCTCAGGCCATGTCATTTTCGCCAATCCGGACGGCGACGTGGACCTGACCGTCGATACACTCACCACTGATCTCGTGGTGGATATCATCCCGGGGATCGACGCCCAGATAGAGTATTACTTCGACCCGGCCCGCGCCGTGGTGCGTGGCGTATACACCTTGACCAATACGAGTGGCGCAGAAATCACGACCTCCGCACTGGTGATGGGCAACTACGGTTCCGATGACGACACCACGGTGCAGGCCACCGACAGCGGCGACCTCGTCGTCACGGATGCGGACAAGTGGGTGGTGACCGATGATAATGGGGTGGGGTTTGGACCAGACCCGACCGCTACCATCGCCAGCCAAGGCAGCGGTGCCACGGTGACGCCAAAGACGGTGATGACCCTGGGTTCGCCATCCAGTAGTCTAGACGGTACAGATAACTACGGTTACCGTTATGATCTCACTATCCCGGCCGGGGCTACATGCAGGATCATGGTCTTCAACGAGATGTCGACCAGTATCGCCGCCGCCACTCTAGGTGCTGCGGATTTCGAAAGCCTGCTCGCGGCCAATGCGGCCGGTCTGTTGACCGGGCTGACTATGGCCGAGCAGGACACGATCGTCAATTACGCCGCCGGAACTGCCTGTACGGCTGCGGGGGTGGCGCCTCCTGTGGCACTCAATAACGATTGCTGTAATGACAATGATGGTATTTTTGCCCTGGGTGTGCCGGGACTGCTGGGTGCGCTGGGTTCGCTGCTGCTGTTCAGACGGCGGGACACGAAAAACCGCCACTAAGCACCGGGACATGTCTTGCCGTAAGCAACTAAACAGCCGCCCGCGAGCGGCTGTTTACACTTTCAGGCACGATCCTATAAATAACATGCATGACAAGCCCGGTAATCCTATAGTGACACCCGCGGGGGCGCAGGTGCTGGCCACGCTGGGTGCCGGGAACCTGGAACTGGCCGAACAGCAGGCCCGCTACTTCATCGGCAGTGCGCCTGATTCGATGGAGGCCCAGTACGCCTTTGGCCTGGTACACCTGCTGAAGGGGGATGCGGCCGGCAGCATCTCCTGGCTGGAGCGCGCAGTTGCACAGGCGCCGGACAATGCGGTTTATCTAGGCAACCTTGGTGTCGCCTGTCTGCGCGCAGGTGCGCTGGCAGAGGCCATCGTGCATCTGGGCGCCGCGCTTGAGAAACAACCGGATTACCGCGAGGCCCGCTACAACCTCGGCTGTGCGCTTCTCGACAGCGGCGAGGCTGAGAAGGCGTCTGTATTTTTTAATGATCTGGCGGCTGACTATCCAACGGACGCCGCCTATGTCTGTGCTGCCGGAGATGCCGCCCGCGAAATGCATGACTGGGCCAGGGCCGTTACCCTGTATCGCAAGGCAATCGATCTGAATCCTGAATTCAGTCGCGCCTCTATCAACCTGGCGCCGATCCTGATGTATGCAGGTTTTCTGGACGAAGCGCTGGCGCTTGCAGACAAGGCGATTGAGCTCGATCCCCGCCAGCTATCACCCTACAAGACCCGCGGCGATTGCCTGTTTCGGCAGGAGGCATTCGATGAGGCGATGGATGCCTATGCCGATGCCTACGAAATCGACCCGGAGTCCGCGATTCTCTCTGCGGCCATTGGTAATGCCTGGCTCGAGGTAAGTGATTTTACAGAGGCCGCCAGCTGGTTCCAGAAGGCTGTCCAGCTGGATGCTACGAATACCCTTGCGCAATGCGGTCTCGCGCGGATTATCAAGGAGAACGGCGATCTGGAACAGGCGCTGGAGATGCTGCGACCGTTGCTCGAGCGGGATCCGGACAATCCTGATTTGCTGATTGGCATGGCCGACATCCTCTGGGATGACGGTGATGCCGAAGCGGCATTGCAGTATTTCCGGCGGGCGCAAGTGGCACAGCCGGAGCGTATTTCCCTGCATGCCAGGATTGGCCAGGTGCTGTCTTCGTCGGGGGATGTGGATAGCGCCATCGCCGAGCACAGGCAGGCACTGGAGCAGAACCCGGGATGCATAGCCTCACTCGGCGGCCTCGCGGTTATACAGCGCGGCAAGTTTGAACCTGCCGGTGCGCAGACTATGGAAAGTATGCTTGGCAATGACAAGCTCAGGTCCGGCGCGCGCGCCGCCTTGCATAGCGGGCTTGCCTTCTATTACGACGGCAGGAAGGAGTACGAGGTGGCCGCCGGACACATGCGCCTGGCCAATAGCAATCAATGGGACAATCGAACCCGCCGTGGCTGGGAATATAATGTGGAAAAACATGCGGACCATATCAGCAAACTGATCGCGACCTATGACCGGGCCTATTTTGAACGTGTCGGCAGCCTGGGCAACCCGGACAGTACCCCGGTCTTTATCGTTGGCATGCCACGCTCGGGGACTACCCTGACAGAGCAGATCATTGCGCGCCATGCGCAGGTCCTCGGTATTGGTGAGAGGAACTTCGCGGCACGTTCGTTTAACAGCTTTGTGTATGCCGGGCAGGGAGAAGACGGCAATGATCTTGCACGCCTGCATGTGATAAGCGGTGAAAACATAGACGGGATCTCCACCGCTTACCTGCAGCGGCTGCAACATCTCAAGCACAAGGCCGGTATGCCGGATGCGCAGCGCGTCGTCGACAAGCTGCCGGATAATTACAGCCTGCTTGGCTGGATCCTGACGCTGTTCCCGCGGGCGAAAATAATTCACTGCCGCCGTGACCCGCGGGCGGTTGCCCTGTCCTGCTGGATGACACAGTTCGGCTCGATTCGCTGGGCCTGTCAAACGCAGCACCTGGTTGAACGTATCAGGCAATACCGGCGCATCATGGATCACTGGCGCAGTGTCATACCCGAGCGTTTTATCGAGCTCGACTACGAGCAACTGGTGGTGAACCAGGAGCAGGAATCCCGGCGGCTGATCGAGTGGGTCGGCCTGGACTGGGATGCCGACTGCCTGTCCTTCTATGAGTCCGACCGCCTGGTACGCACGGCAAGTATCACGCAGGTGCGCCAGCCCATCTACAAGGGTTCGGTAGACCGCTGGAAACACTATGAACCCTGGCTGCAAGACCTGTTTGCGCCGCTTGCAGACATGGGCTGTGACTAGCGTGTCAGTATCTCCGCTATGACAAGGTCCGTGATATTTGAACTGCTGGTTGCCTGCACGCTGCTGGCCGCTTCGCCCGCTGTGGCGCAGACAGCTTGCAACCCGCTGGTCAGCATGGACGTGACCGAGGCTTCACTGGCAAAGACACTGGGACTGCTGTCCGTGGAATATGGTTTCGAGTTGTCGTTTCCACACGGCGTGGACAGGGCGGTCAGCATCAACGATCAGATGCCACTGAACCAGCTGGTTGAGAAAATAACCAGGGGAACAAGTACCTCGCTTATATACAGGGAGGAGGCCGGGTGTGCACAGCAGGTGCTTGTCCGGGTTGTCGTCTATCCGCAAGGCGAGCAGGTTGACGCCAGCCTGCCCGAAGGCAATGTCGATTTGCAACCCGAACCCGCGCCGGCTGCATCCGGTGAATATATCTATATTGATAACATGGAGCAATATGTCGAAGAAGTCATATTCAAAAAACGCAAGCCACAACGGTCCCGGATGACGCCGCAACAGGCAGCTGAATTCCGGGAAGTTAAAAGGAGATTGAAAAAAACTCTCAAGCAAAAATACAAGGCAGAGAAGCTTAAACGGCGGCAATCCAGGGTTGCCAGGGAGGCCGCTGCGGGGACTGCCGGCACGGTTGATCAATGATGCGCCGCTTTATTGCGTGCTGGCTGTAGACAACGTTTGCGCACTAACCCGGGGAAACAGGCTTTTACATGCCGGAAAGACGGATGCTGCAGGTATGCGACAGCAATAGCCGGCGAGGTTCCACTGGCGGCGCCTGAACAAGCCCGCCTGCAGTTTGCCAAATGGTCGTGATCGCAGCAGTTATTGCTTCTTGATGTGCTTGATGTAACGCGGATGCCCGAGTTGTTCCAGTTGCATACTCTCACCACTGATAGAGAAACTCCCGCCTGCGCCATGCACCTTGAATGTACACGCAACCCCGCCACGCCAGTTGATCGGCAACGGTGCGTGATCGCGATAGGTGTAGATGTTGTCGGTCATGTCGCCGGCAGAGATCTCGCAGGGACATTCGGGCAGTTCGCCCTCGAGCTCGACACCCTTGATGGTCAGGTTGACAGCCTGGGTCCAGAGTGAATCCTCGAAAGTCCCCTCCATTTCCTGGACCAGGTTGACACGGGAAAACTGCAGGGTGATTTCATCGTCGCCACGCTGGATCGATTCCAGCTGTGCGCCGGGTATTTGCAAAAAATAGGTTGTATCACTCATGCTTTTCCACCGGGTTCAGATTCTGACAGCAGCGCATCAAAGGCCTGCATATCGGTGACCGGTTCGCCGCACACCAGGCCGTTACAGATGTAGGCAACGACACCGCTGCCGGGCTTGCGCTGTGCAAGCAGGGCAGGCAGACCGGTTGCGTTTGCCGGGATCGCCAGGGTGATCCGGGCGGGCGCATAGACACTTGCCGCACGTGCATGCCAGTCATCCATTGCCTGACCGTCGCCGCGGATGATAACAGTCTGCAAACCCAGCAGGGATTCTTCCAGTGCCAGCAGCAGGCTGGTGTGTGCCTGCGGCATGTCCATGATACCCGCCCAGATGCTTTTCAACGTGTTCTCGGCGGCTTCCAGGTGGCGGGTTTCGCCGAGCAGGTGGCCAAGGCGGCCAAGTACCTTGGCGGCGATGCCGTTGCCCGAGGGCGTGGCATCGTCGTGATCGGGCCTGGGCCGGTGAATGAGTGTTTCATGGTCATCCGAGGTAAAAAAGAATCCGCCCGCCGGGTCCTGGAAATGCCCGAGCACGACTTCCGCGAGTTCGATGGCGAATTGCAGATCAGCGTCCCGCCAGCGCACCTGCAGCAGCTCGAGGATGCCGTCGATCAGGTAGACGTAGTCATCGAGGTAGGCATTCAGGTGTGCACGGCCATCCTTGCTGGTCGCCAGCAGGCGGCCGTTTTCCCAGAGCGTGCTGCGGATGAAGTTGAGTGAGCGCTCGGCCGAGTCGATCCAGCCGGGCTCTCCCAGGTAGCGGCCCGCCATGGCCATGCCGCGGATCATCAGGCCGTTCCAGGATGTCAGCACCTTGTCATCCCGGCCCGGGTGTACCCGTTGTTCGCGCACCTGGAACAGGGTTTCGCGAGCGCGCATGATGGCCTGCTCGACGGCGGCCGGCTGCTGCGAGAACTGTTCGGCAAGTTGAGTACAGTTGCGGTAGACGTGCAGGTGCCACATGCCTTCGAAATTTGCGGGCCGGTCGAGGCCATAACGGCGGGCAAACAACGCGTAGTCCTGTTCCCCGAGCCGGGCGCGCACCTCCTCCGGCGTCCACACGTAGAACCGGCCTTCCTCGCCCTCGGAGTCGGCATCGAGGCTGGAGTAGTAGCCGCCGTCAGGCGCCTGCATTTCCCGCATCACCCAGCTTGCGGTGTGCTCGCAGGTGCGCTTGAACAGCGGATTGGCGGTGGCGGCCCAGGCCTCGGCATACAGGGCCAGCAGGGCGCCGTTGTCGTAGAGCATTTTTTCAAAATGCGGAATCATCCAGTGCGCATCGACCGAGTAGCGGCAAAAGCCGCCCCCGATCTGGTCGAAGATGCCGCCATGCGCCATCTTCTGCAGCGAAAAAACGGCCATGTGCAATGCCCGCTTGTCTGCTTGTCCGGATGTGCCCATGCCTGCCGCCCAGTGGCGCAGCAGCCGTTCGATGCTGGTTGGATGGGGAAATTTCGGTGCTTCACCGAAGCCGCCTTCGCGTTCGTCGAAATTGCTTTCCAGTTGCTGTCTGGCCAGGTCCAGTGGCGCCGTGGTGAGCCTGTCGGTTGTCGGGGCGCGTGCCGAGATCGATTGCAGGGCGTTGATCAGCGAGCTGTTCCGGGTCCTGATTTCCTGCCCGTTCTCGGCCAGGAATTGGTCGATATGCTGCATCAGCTCACGGAAAGAAGGCAT
>JBATIF010000076.1:0-4707 GCA_049667605.1 Gammaproteobacteria bacterium | reverse complement strand
CTATTTCATCTGCCTGCTGCCGCCTGAATAATAATTCGCCATGCACAGGAATGAGAATATTGAGTGAAATCGATCAGGGGGTACACCACTCCCCTCACACCGTTGTTACTCCACGTACGGAATAAGGTGGCGTCCGGGAGGCGATGCGAACCCCCAGAATATTACTAATAAAACCATGACATTAAAAAGCCCCATGCTTTTCACAAAACACGAGGCTTTTAATTTTCCTATAATTCAGTGAATTACAAGGCTGTATGGCGTCCCCAAGGGGATTCGAACCCCTGTTGCCGGGATGAAAACCCGGTGTCCTAGGCCGACTAGACGATGGGGACCAGGAACATAAAAACGAGGGCTGAACAGCTCAGCCCTCGTTCATTTGGTGGAGCCAGGCGGGATCGAACCGCCGACCCCTTGCATGCCATGCAAGTGCTCTCCCAGCTGAGCTATGGCCCCGTAAAATGAAGCGCGAAATTTACGTGAGCCGCCCTGCCCTGTCAAGGTCAGGGCAATTGCGAAAAGCCCTCAACGGGGGGATAAGCGCCTGACTGGAAAACGGTTACGCCTGCCGCTCCAGCTTTGCCCATGAATCACGCAGCGTCACAGTGCGGTTAAACACCAGCGTGCCAGGTGTCGATAATCCCGAATCCACGCAGAAATACCCCTCGCGCTCGAACTGAAAGCGCTCGCCCGCTGCAGCAACGGCAAGGGCCGGCTCCACGATACACTCTGTCAGGGTGCTCAATGACCCCGGATTCAGGTATTCCGTGTAGTCCTTGCCATCCTTGCCGGAATCCGGGGTCGGATGGTTAAACAGCCGGTCATACAGGCGCAGCTCGGCTTTCAGACCGTATTGCGCGGAAACCCAGTGGATAACCCCCTTGACCTTGCGACCCTCGGGGTTTGCCCCCAGGGTGGCCGGATCATAACTGCAGTGCAGTTCAATGATCTCATCATGGGCATCCTTGATGACCTCGTCACAGCGGATCACGTAAGCATTGCGCAGGCGGACTTCACCGCCCGCCACCAGCCGTTTGAATTTTTTAGGCGCCTCTTCCCTGAAGTCTTCCCGGTCAATATAGAGTTCGCGCGTAAAAGCAAGCGTCCGCGAACCCATGGTTTCATCCTGCGGGTGGTTCGCAACCTCAAGTTGCTCTTCCTGTTCCCCGGGATAGTTGGTTATCACGACCTTGAGCGGATGCAGCACTGCCATGCGCCGCGGCGCATGTGTATTCAGATCATCACGAATGCAATTCTCGAGTACGCCCATTTCAACAGTATTTTCGGACTTGCTGACACCGATACGACTGCTGAAATCGCGTATCGATTGCGGCGTAAAACCGCGCCGCCGCAGGCCCGCAATCGTCGGCATGCGCGGGTCATCCCAGCCCTCTACCAGGCCCTTGTCAACCAGTTCTGTCAACTTGCGCTTGCTCATCAGCGTGTATTCGAGGTTCAGCCGGGAAAACTCGATCTGCTGCGGATGACAGGGTGCCGAGACATTCTCCAGCACCCAGTCATACAGTGGACGATGATCTGCAAATTCCAGCGTACAAATCGAGTGCGTAATCCCCTCCAGGGCATCGGAAATCGGATGGGTGTAATCGTACATCGGGTAAATACACCAGGCCTCGCCGGTTTGATGGTGGATCACGCCATGACGGATCCGATATAGCGTCGGATCGCGCATATTCATGTTAGGTGAGGCCATGTCGATCCTGGCGCGCAATACCCGTTCACCATCCTTGAACTCCGCAGCGCGCATGCGTGTAAACAAGTCGAGGTTCTCCGCCACACTACGCGCGCGATAAGGGCTGTCCCTGCCCGGTTCGGTCAGTGTCCCGCGGTACTCGCGCGTCTGCTCTGCGGTGAGATCACAGACATAGGCCTTGTTGGCGGTAATCAGTTCAACCGCGAAGTCATACAGCTGTTCAAAGTAATCGGACGCGAAATACAGCCGCTCACCCCAGTCAAAACCCAGCCAGCGTACATCCTCCTTGATCGCCTCGATGTACTCGATATTTTCCTTGTGCGGATTGGTGTCGTCGAAACGCAGGTTGCAGGTACCCTTGTAATCCTCTGCAATACCAAAGTTCAGGCAGATCGACTTGGCATGCCCGATATGCAGGTAGCCGTTCGGCTCCGGCGGAAAGCGGGTCACCACTTTGCCGCCGTACTTATTCGATTCGATGTCATCATCGATGATGTGGCGCACGAAGTTAGTTGACATGCCTGACTCGCTGCTTTTCATTTTCAGCCCTCTGCTTCACGTTGCGCGATATATTCCAGCGCCCGGTCAATACGGCGCAAGCAGGCCTCACGGCCGACAAGATACAGGGTCACGTCGATGCCGGGAGATGCCGCCCGCCCGGCCAGGGCTACCCGTAATGGCTGGGCCACCTTGCCAAGATTCAGCTCGAGCGCCCCGGCCACATCTTTCACCAGCTGGTGCAGGGGCTCCGGCTGCCAGTCGTCCAGGGTTTCAAGGGCGCCACGCAAACGTTCCAGCGGCTCGCGTGCAGCCGTCTTGAGATTCTTCTTCGCAGACTTCGCATCGAACTCGTCGAAATCACGGTAGAAGAATTCGCTGATCGTGGCCATCTCGACCAGTGTCCTGGCACGTTCCTGCTGTGCCCTTACAACGTCGACCAGGTCAGGGCCAACCGCCGGATCAATCCCGATCTCACCCATGAGTGGACTCAGCAATCGTGCCAGCCGTTCCGGACTGGCCTCTTTAATGTAGTGCTGGTTAAGCCAGAGCAGTTTCTCGGTATTGAATGCGGAGGCCGCCTTGTTGACATCATTGATGTCAAACAGCTCGACCATCTCATCCAGCGAGAAGATCTCCTGGTCGCCATGTGACCAGCCAAGCCGCACCAGGTAATTCAGCAGCGCCTCGGGCAGCACACCCTGGTTGCGGTATTCCATTACGCTGACAGCACCATGCCGCTTGGACAGGCGCGAGCCGTCATCGCCGAGAATCATTGGCACATGGGCATACGCGGGCGGCTGCCTGCCGAGTGCCTGCAGTATATTGATCTGGCGCGGGGTATTGTTGAGATGGTCATCGCCGCGGATCACCTCGGTGACGTCCATATCCATATCATCGACGACAACGGTCAGATTATAGGTCGGCGAGCCATCGCTACGCCTGATAATCAGGTCATCCAGTTCATCATTCTGAAAGACCACCTTGCCACGGACCCGGTCGTTGACCACCACGCTGCCATCGGGCGGATTACGGAAACGCACCACGTGCGGCTCATCCGCTGCAACAGACAGGCCCCGGCAGTGCCCGTCGTAACGGGGCTTTTCCTTGCGCTGCATCTGTCCTTCGCGCAGTGTTTCAAGCCGTTCCTTGGGACAACTGCAACGATAGGCCAGGCCCTTGTCCATCAGCTGCTGAATGATCTCGTTGTAGCGCTCAAAGCGCTGTGTCTGGTAAAAAGGTCCCTCGTCATACTCCAGCCCCAGCCAGGTCATGCCCTCGAGGATGGCATTGATCGACTCCACCGAGGAACGCTCCAGGTCGGTGTCCTCGATGCGCAGCACAAAGTGACCACCATGCCTGCGCGCATGCAGCCAGGCGAACAGGGCCGTCCGTGCACCACCGACATGCAGATACCCCGTCGGGCTGGGTGCAAAACGTGTCTTAACGGTCATTCGGGAAGATTCGATTCATTGGCAGCGGGGGATTATATACCGGGGCCGCCCCCGGGACACCTGGATTCATGCGGCGGCTGGCCTTGTTTTCAAACCCCGGCCGCTAATCGTCAGGCTCATCAGGTTTACTCATTAGCACACAATCGGCAATCACCTGGCGCAGCTCGTCCAGACTGACCGGCTTGGGCAGGAATGCCCTGACACCCAGCCGCTCACATTCATCCCGTATATCCGCGGTCGCATCGCCGGTAATCACCGCGACAGGCGCCCTGTCAGCCACCGGCGTGGCTTCATGGTAATGCTCAATCATCTCCAGCCCTGACATACCCGGCATCTGGATATCCATGATCAGCAGATTGAACGTTTCTTTTCGGAGTATGTCGAGCGCAACCGGGCCGGACCCGGCGAAGCGGCCCACCACACCCAGCTGTTCAAACATATTCATGAATACCTGGCGGTTTATCTCGCTGTCCTCCGTGACCAGCACCCGGATCGGAGTGCCGTCGGCCAGCACCAGCCTTGTATCTGTATCGACCTTGCCGGCCTTACTGGCCTGGCTAGTGCGAACCTCGCCTTCAGGGGGCACCTCCAGCGGGATCTCGAACCAGAAACAGCTGCCTTCCCCATGGTGGCTTTCCAGGCCGATTTCACCACCCATTAATTCCACCAGGGTCCTGGATATTGCAGTACCCAGCCCGGTACCGCCATGTGGCCGCCTGGCGGAATCATCCGCCTGCTTGAAACGCCCGAATACATCGGGGTGGAAATCCTCGTGAATACCCGGACCGGTATCCCGTACCTCGAAGCGAACCCGGTGATGCACCCCATCGATCTTGAGGTTGCGAACAGATACATCGACCTTGCCTTCCACCGTAAACTTGACGGCATTGCCGATCAGATTAACCAGCACTTGCCGCAATCGCTGCTTATCACTGAACACAAATTGTGGCAAGGCGGGATCAATATCCGTCGCATAGCCCAGGCCCTTTCTCCCGGCCTGCAGGGAAAACATACCGCCGACCGAATCAAGCAGCGCACGCAGGTCAA
>JBATIF010000075.1:0-4221 GCA_049667605.1 Gammaproteobacteria bacterium | reverse complement strand
GTACCCGGCGGCCGCTATCGAGTAAATTACACACCCCCTTTGGCTATGTAGCTCAGCTGGTTAGAGCACAGCACTCATAATGCTGGGGTCGGTGGTTCAAGTCCACCCATAGCCACCATACCAATTCTTATAAGACATGCGTGATTCGGCCCGCTTTTTTTACAGGGCCTGTATTACCGTAGGCCGGGTCAAGGAGAGCAGCGACGGACCCGGCGCTGGTGCCTCCGCTTCCCGCTTCCCGCCTGATCCGCTGTGCTTGATCCGGCCTACGTTTCTCGCCGGGTTTGTATTATTGTAGGATCCGGCTGGTAAATATCTGCTCCCCGCTTTCAACAGGTTAGTGCGATGATCGCGATGGCGATTTGTTGCCTGCAATCTTAACAAGATGAGAGGATTACGCATGAACAAGCTCGAACAGTTGAAGAAAATGACCACCGTGGTGGCTGATACCGGCGATATCGATGCCATTGGTGCCTATACACCCACGGATGCGACGACCAACCCCTCGCTGTTGCTCAAGGCGGCACAAAAACCCGAGTATGAGCACCTGCTGCAGGATGCAATTGATTATGCCATGGCACGCAGTGAGCAGATGGAAAGCCGTGCAATTGACATGATGGACAGGCTCGCGGTGAACTTCGGGGTCAAAATACTCGACATCATTCCCGGGCGCATCTCAACCGAGGTGGATGCGCGCCTGTCCTTCGACACCGCGGCGACCGTTGCCCGTGCCGAAAGCCTGATCAAGCTCTATAAGGAAGCCGGGGTTGATACCTCGAGGGTACTCATCAAGATCGCCTCGACCTGGGAAGGCATACAGGCCGCCGCTGAACTGGAGCGGCGTGGAATCCATTGCAACCTGACCCTGATGTTCAGCCTGGCACAGGCGATCGCCGCTGCCGAGGCGGGTGGCACCCTGATCTCGCCGTTCGTGGGCCGCATCATGGACTGGTACAAGAAGGCAGAGGGCGTCGCTGGCTACGCGGCTGCAGAGGACCCGGGCGTCTTGTCGGTAACCCGGATCTACAACTACTACAAGTCCCATGGCTACTCTACCGTCGTGATGGGCGCGAGCTTTCGCAACAGCGGTGAAATCCTGGAACTGGCAGGATGCGACCTGCTGACCATCTCGCCCGGACTGATGGAAGAGCTGCGCGCTGCCGAGGGTGATGTGCCGCGGCGCCTCGACCCTGCAAAGGCCAGGGGCATGAACATAGAGACGATCCCGATGCACGAGTCGGCATTCCGCTGGATGATGAACGAAGATCCCATGGCTACTGAGAAGCTGGCAGACGGCATCCGGAATTTCGCCAGCGATGCGCTGAAACTCGAGGAGTTCGCTTGCCAGAGGTGTACCGGGCACGTCTGAAATAACAGGGGCGCTGCAAGATTACGCTGAAAATCACAAGCCGCTGCCTGGGCATGGGCATCCGGGGATAATATGACTTGCGCTACACTCCATCCGGCTGTACCGGGATGACTGTTGAACAACCGGCATTAATCAAACAACTGATAAAGAACAGGAACGAATCGTCATGAGTGAGTTGAGCAAAAAGGAAGAAGCCGAGCGTCTCGATATGATCGAGGACTCGCTCGCCGAAGCAATCGAGGCGGCCGACGAGCAACAGGTCGCGGATATCGTTGAGTCCATTTCCAGCCAGGAGGCCCTGCGACAGTTCTCCCTGATGAATGCGGATGAGCGCGATCAGCTGATAACAATACTCTCTCCGGAAGCGGCAGCCGAGCTGGTCGAGGAGGCGCCTCCCGAACTTGCCGTTACCATGATCGAGGGCGTCGATTTATCGGTGGCAGCGAGGATCATGGAGGAGCTGCATACCGACACGCAGGCCGACATTGTCCAGGAGATGGAAATAGAGGATGCCGAGGCCATTCTCTCGGCAATGGATTTTGAAAGTGCCGAGGATGTCCGCAAGCTGACCTGCTACGATCCCGAGACGGCCGGCGGCCTGATGGAGCTGGAGGCCTTCACCTTTGTTGATACTGAAACTGCCGGCGCCGTACTCAAGCGGCTGATTGAGGGCGACGACGCGTTCGAACGTTACCGCGGACAGCATCCGTATATTCTCGACGAATCCGGCAGACTGGTGGGTGTCGTCTCACTGCGCGGGCTGCTGAGAAGCCGGCGCGATGTCCGGCTCGCTGACATCATGCACCCTGCAATATCCGTCCCGCCGGAAACAAGCCTGGAGGAGCTGGTGATCCTGTTTGATGAAAACCCGTTTCTCGGCATGCCCGTGGTGGATGAGCAGGGCATGCTGCTGGGTATCGTATCGAGGATAGAACTTGCAGAGGCAGAGCTGGAACGCATCGAAGCGGACAGCCTGTCCCGGCAGAAGATCGGTGATGAACTGCGCTCGATGCCGACCTGGCTGCGCTCCAGGCGCAGGCTGGCATGGCTGTCATCCAATATCGTGCTGAATATCATCGCGGCAAGCGTGATCTCCGCCTATGAAGAGACCCTGGCCGCCGTGATCGCGATCGCTGTATTTCTACCGATGGTCTCCGACATGAGCGGCTGCTCGGGCAACCAGGCGGTTGGCGTCAGCATGCGCGAACTGTCGCTGGGCCTGACACGCCCGATGGACCTTTTTCACGTGTTGAGAAAGGAACTCAGCGTTGGCATCATCAATGGCATTATACTGGGCATCCTTATCGGCATCGTTGCCTGGATATGGAAAGACAACAGCTACCTTGGCCTGGTGATCGGACTTGCCCTGTCCGTCAACACCCTGCTTGCCGTATCGATCGGCGGTACGGTGCCGCTGATACTGAAGCACTTCGGGGTTGACCCGGCGGTTGCATCCGGTCCCCTGTTAACCACGGTGACGGACATGGCGGGCTTCTTCCTGGTGTTGAGCCTGGCGACCCTGTTCATGCCGCAGTTGCTGGGCTGAGCGAAAAGTTTTCTCCGTCAACCGCGGGTCAGCCCCTGTATTGTTCCGTGTTGACCCAAAACAAACAGGCTGTTCCCCTGATCGAGTGGATGGATCACCGTTGTAGGGCCGAATTCATTCGGCCAACAAGCTTGTCATCAGAACTTACTGAATAACAACAAGAAATCGCCATCAGAAAAACCAGGACGGGCGGTTGCCCGTTCCCCTGTCTGCAACCGCCAGGCATTCCGTCTGCGCTACTTACCACTGCCGTGTTGACCGGTTCAAGAGTCATCGGTTTTTGCCGATTACCTGACTCAGGGCGGGATTACGTCGCGCGGGTTTTTTCACATCATTGACTGCGGCATAGAGATGGCAGTCATGGGCAGGTAACGATGGGTTTTTACGGATATGGCTAATGGTCTGATCAAAGCAATGCGACGCCTGCTGCGCAACGGCCGTGACAGCGCCGGCGCGCGCTCCAAACCCGCATCCCGCAAGAAGTTCCAGCTCGAATCGATGGAAGCGCGCGTGCTGTTCTCGGCCGATATCGCCGCCGCCCTGGAACTTGCCGGTAGTTCACCTGAAGACAATGCCAGCCATCCCTCGGTAATCACGGCAAGCAACTTCGATTCGCCAGTCACCACGCCTGCCGGCGGCAATGACAGCGCTGCCATTGACAGCACATCCACCGAACTGGTGTTCGTCGATGCCGGCGTGGCTGATTACGACCGCCTGCTTGCGGACCTGGTAGCTCAAAATAACGCCGAACACCGTATTGAAGTCTACGTACTGGACGGCAAGCGCGACGGTATCGAACAGATCACTGAGGTACTCGGCGCTTACAGTGACCTCGATGCCGTGCATATCATCTCCCACGGCAACAACGGCTCTATCGAACTCGGCGACAGCACGCTGGACAGCGCCAGCCTGCAGGCCGGCGCGAGCCTCATCGAGGGCTGGGGGGCGGCCCTCTCTGCCGAGGCCGACCTGCTGATTTATGGCTGTAACCTTGCAGCGAACGAGGCAGGGGAGTCGCTGGTCAATGATCTGGGCCGCCTCACCGGCGCCGATGTCGCAGCCAGTGATGACCTGACCGGCAGTGCTGCGCTCGGCGGTGACTGGGTGCTGGAATACCAGACCGGCCAGGTCGAGACCGGGATCGCGGTCAGCCAGGAAGTAATGGAAAGCTGGTCGAACGTGATGGTCGCCAACTTTACCGTGACGACCACGGCGGCTGCGGGGCCGGGTTCGTTGAGTGATGCCATTACCCAGGCTAATGCCGCGGTTAATTCCGGGGGGGCAGACACCATCCACTTCAATATCG
>JBATIF010000074.1:0-9064 GCA_049667605.1 Gammaproteobacteria bacterium | reverse complement strand
TGGCGGTCTGTGTCGCTCTACTGCCTATATCCCTGAAGGTATACCGGCGGGAAAGGGCATGTCGATTCGTTTTTCCGTGTATTTCCGTGTGCTTCCGTGGCTAATGGGGATGTTGATTTATCTTTGTGTGTTGCTCTATTGCCTGTATCCCTGCAGGCGTCCCGGCGGGAGAGGGCATGTCGATTCGTTTTTCCGTGTATTTCCGTGTGCTTCCGTGGCTAAAGGGGATGTTGATTTATCTTTCCCTGGTCTTTCATGCCAGGGATGATATTTCGCAGGTGCGATCTCAATCTAGCGGAACAGCACTGAGATGACTTACATCAATTCAGCACCCCGCTGCAGGGTTGTAGAATGTCTGCAATGTTTTCATCACCCGGCAGTATTTTATGAAAGGACCTCAACGGCAAACTGACCCGGCACGGGCGGGCGAAGCCATCATTCGTCACTGGTTTCTGCGCTCGCTCGCCGTCATCCTGGTGCTTGCCCTGGTCGGCGCCGCTATCGGCTGGTACCTGCAGCGCGACAGGTCGCCTGCCGTCAGCATTGAAGAGACCGTCGTTGCCGGCCCGGTGATCGATGAGCGTGTCCCGCCGCAAACGCCGCCGCGGGTGTTCTTCAGGGATATCACCACCGAGGCAGGTATCAATTTTGTGCATACCAACGGCGCCTACGGTGACAAGCTGATGCCGGAAACTCTCGGCAGTGGCGCCGCATTTCTCGACTATGACAACGATGCCGACCAGGACCTGTTGCTGGTGAATTCCAGCTGGTTTCCAGGGCATGAGCAGCAGGGCACGCCCACGCTTGCCCTCTACCGGAATGATGGCAGCGGGCAATTCACCGATGTAACCCGCGAGGCCGGACTGGCGATTGACTGCTACGGCATGGGTGTCGCGGCCGGTGATTTCGACGGCGACGGCTGGACCGATCTCTACATTACGGCGCTGGGTGAGAATCACCTGTTGAGAAACGGGCAAGGCCGCTTTACCGATATAACGGCCAGCAGCGGCACGGCCGGCCTGGACTCCGACTGGAGTACGGCCGCGGCATTCTTTGATTATGACAATGATGGTGATCTCGACCTGTTTGTCGGCAACTATGTGCTGTGGTCGCGCGAGATTGACCTGGAGATCGACTTCCGCGTCACCGGCCTGGGCCGCGCCATCGGCGCGCCCAATCATTTTTACGGCACCACCAACCGGCTCTACCGTAACGAGGGCAATGGTCACTTCAGCGATGTATCGCAGGCGTCCGGCATCATGATTCACGACCCCGTCACCGGTACCCCGGCAGGCAAGGCACTGGCGGTGGCCCCCGTGGATTATGACCGTGACGGTTGGCTCGACCTGTTCGTGGCCAACGACACGACCCGTAATTTCCTCTACCATAATCTCGGCGAGGGCCGCTTCGAGGAGATCGGCGCGCTTGAAGGCATTGCCTATGACCGCAACGGCAAGGCCACCGGCGCCATGGGTATCGATGCCGCGTACTTTCGCAACGATGACGATATCGGCATCGGCATCGGCAACTTCGCCAATGAAATGAGTTCACTGTTTGTCACCGCCGGCGGGCAGCCACCCTTCGTCGACGAGGCGATCCTCGAGGGCTTCGGTCCGGCGTCGCGACTCGCCCTGACCTTTGGCCTGTTCTTCTTCGACTATGACCTGGACGGCCGGCTCGACCTGTTCCAGGCCAACGGCCACCTGGAAGCCGATATCAACCTGGTGCAGTCCAGCCAGACCTACGCACAAGCCGCGCAGTTGTTCTGGAATTGCGGCTCGGCCTGCCGCGGGCGCTTCGTGCCGGTTGCCGGGACCGGCGACCTTGCGACACCCATGGTCGGCCGCGGTGCCGCCTATGCGGATATCGACAACGATGGCGACCTTGACATCATCGTCACCCAGAATAACCGTCGCGCCGTGTTGTTTCGCAATGAACAATCGCTCGGGCACCACTGGCTGCGGGTCCGGCTGGCAGGCAATGGCCCGAACCGGAACGCCATAGGCGCTGTCGTCGAGCTGACGGCTGACGGCGTCACCCGGCGGCAGGTGGTGATGCCGACGCGCAGCTACCTTTCGCAGACCGAGTTGCCGCTTACCTTTGGCCTGGGTTCTTCCAGCGCAGTAGATGCCCTGCAGATTACCTGGCCGGATGGCCAGCGGCAGTCCGTCCCGGTCCCCGCGGTCGATGTGATGATGACCATCAACCAGGCCAATGCCGGCTGATCCCGGCATGGCGTTGCTTTTCAGGATCCAGCTGATCGCGCTTGCCTGCTGCCTGCTGGCCAGCTCTCCCGTCGCGGTGGGCGATACGGCCTCGAATCTGCCCGCGTCGCTGGCAGACAGCCTGCGGCCTGTCACGAACGTAAAGCTGGATGACCTGGATGAACAGGCGCGCAACAGCATCCAGCTGGCGCGCAGGCAACTCAACGAGGCACTGCAGGCCCAACCCGGTAAGGCAGACGTGCTTGCTGCGGCCTATGGCGAACTGGGCGGACTCTACCATGTCCACTTTGTCTACACGGCGGCCGAGGATTGCTATCACAATGCCATGCAGCTGGCCCCCGATGATTTTCGCTGGGCCTACTATGCGGCCTATCTCGCCGCTGAAGAAGGGCGTACCCGTCTGGCGCTGGAGCGCTTTGAGCATGCCCGCAGGCTCAAGCCGGGCTACAAGGCCCTCGTGGTGCGGCGCGGCAATGTTCTGCTTGACCTGAACGAACCGGACCGGGCCAGGGCCGCGTTTGCAGAGGTCGTGAATACCACCGGGCTGGAGGCGGCATCACTGTATGGCCTGGGCCAGGTGGCCTTGCTGACGCGCGATTACCCGACGGCCATCGATGCCTTCAGACGTGCGCTGGAGCACGATCCGTCGGCATCCGGCATCCATTTCCCGCTGGCGCAGGCGCTGCGCGCAATGCAACGCAATGACGAGGCGAAGGCGCAGCTGGCAAACAGCGGCAAGCAGCTGCCCGCGTTCATCGATCCGCAAATCGACAGCCTCAAGGCATTGAAGATCGGTTCGCGCATTCATTTCATACAGGGCATGAGGGCTGCCAGGCAACGGGACTACGCGGCTGCCGGCGAGGCCTTTGCACAGGGGCTGGCCCTGGAACCGGACAATGCACGAGCCCGCATCAGTTATGCACGCGCGCTCTACCTCAACGCTAACAAGGCCGGCGCACGCCAGGCGCTGGAAGCAGCGCTTGCCCGGCAGCCGGATGATTCACTCGGCCTGTTCCTGCTGGGGATACTCACGGAAGAGGCGGGGGAGCCGGACAGGGCGGCCGCGTATTATCAGCGCGCCGTTCGCCAGGCGCCGACGCATACCGGTGCGAATCAATACCTGGCCGATTACTACTACCGCCAGGGCAACTACTCCCTGGCTGCACAGCACTATGCCAGCAGTATCAAGGGGGAGGCGGACAACCTGGTGGCAAGCATTCCCTACCTGGGCGCGTTGTTGCTGGGCAAGGCGCCGGCTGCCACCTTGATGGCCGCACTTGAAACCGCGATCGAGCGTTTCCCGGAATATCCCTTTTTTCGGTCCCTGCAGGTACTGCTGCTGGCCGGCAGCCGCGATACAGAAATACATGATCCGCAGGCGGCATTGAAAAGTGCGCAGCAACTATATGATCGCTACCGTATTCCGCCGCACCAGGAATTGCTGGCGTTGGCGTTCGCGGCGACAGGCGACTATCCAAAGGCGACAGCCATCCAGCAGGATCTGCTGTCCTATGTGCGCAGCGCCATGCCGGCAGAGGCCGATCGGGTGGCGCAGATACTCGCTGACTACGAGAACAACACATTGCCCCCGCTGGACAAGCTCATCAACTATGCGGCCTTGCAGCCAGTGCCGTTCAATGCAGCTGCAGTGTTCAGCGAATACCCGACACCCAGGCCCTATTGAGTATAAAAAAAGGCGCACCTGAAGGTGCGCCCTGTACACTGCGCGGCTAGCGGTTCAGCAGGTGAGTGCAGGCTGAACCGGCCGCGTCTGCCGGTTACTTGGACTTCGTCGTGGTGGCGGGTGCGGCGGGTGCAGCCGGTGCAGCCGGTGCATAGCCATAGCCGCCATAGCCTGGATAACCGCCATAGCCATAGCCCGGGTAACCGCCATAGCCGCCTCCATAGCCATAGCCCGGGTAGCCGCCATAGCCGTAGCCTGGATAGCCACCATAGCCGCCATAGCCTCCATAACCGGGATAGCCGCCATAGCCATAGCCGGGATAGCCGCCATAGCCGTAGCCGGGATAACCCCAGGGACCACCACCCCACGGGCCGCCATAATAATCGTCGTCACCCCACCAGGCGCTTGCGGTACCCGCGCCCAGCGTGGCTGCGCCGGCAATAATGGCAACGCTAATAAGCTTGGTAAATTTTTTCATGGTTTTTCCTCCAAAGTTATCAATAATCACGCACACTGTAGCCGGTCAGGTTTGCCAGCTATCGCACCTATAAGTATAGGCAACTTGCGGCAGCCGTCTCCAGTCTTGCGGGGTGCTCGAACGGGGTATTCCGGCATCTATTTGATGGTTATTTGACCTGGGTCAAATGGCAGGATTGATTGCGCCGGACACGCATCCTGCAATGGGTTTGTCGCCGGGGCGCTGAATCAGTCGATCCAGGCGGCATCAACTTTTATGCCCGTATTTATTTCATCTATTCCAGGATCAATGCGGCGACCACACGTCGGCCTTCGGATAGCAGCACGTTGAAGGTGCGGCAGGCGGCGTCGGTATTCATTACCTCGACACCGATGCCCTGTGTCTGCAAGCCGACTGGAAAATGCGCGGGAGGGAACTGCTGGCGCCGGCCGGTGCCGAGGATGACGATTTCGGGCCGGTAGTCCGCAAGCCGGTCGAGGTGCTCCTGGGTGATGGCGGCAAAGTGCTGCGGGGTCCAGTCGATAATTTCATCCGCTGTAATGACCACGCTGCGATTGATTGTTTTCTCGTTGACGATGATCTCACCCTGCCGGTAGGCCTGGATCAAGTTGCCGTCTGCCGAGTCCTGTGCAAAGCGCATGGCACAAAGATACGCAGGCAGGCGTCGTGAGACAAGCAGAATCAGGATTCTCCTACTGACGCACTTCTGCAGGGCAAATAGGCTGGGTGCATGTGAGCGGGGGCAAACGCAGGGCCGCGTCGTGGTGGGTTCGACTGGCGCGGAAGCGTATTTCACCCATGTAATGCAGGACCGGGAAGGAAAAGGTTTCACCAGCAGGATTGCCAGGGAGTGGCCAAATGAAGTTACTGGATAGCTTGTGTTGTTTTATTCACGGAATACCTGCAAGTGCCGGCAGGGGGATTCAGACCGCTTTGCGTGATGAATATTCTCCGTTCAGAAAGCCGCTGCAAGTATTCTACATGTGCTTGATTGCAGGCTTGCTAAACATCGCTGCTGTGTATTCCGGTTGCCTCCAGGCAGCAACGCCTGTTGCGTATTATGTGCTTGATGCAGATTTTTCCCTGCAACAGGCTACGGTGGTGAGCCTTGAAGATGGCAATATGGTTAGCGCAGGGAATACACAGCTGTATCTTGACAGTGGAGAAACCGGGATCATACCGGTCGCTGATCTGATGCAAGGCACCCGGATTTCCGCCAGCGGCGCATTTACCCTGGGTAATTCTGTCAATGGTACAGATCTTCCAAACCCGGAAAGCTTTGCCGGTACCCGGTTTTCAATTCCGCACAAAACCGGTAGCCATCATTACCTGTTGCTGAGCCCGGATACGACTGCACAGGTCACCATCGTGAGTGATGGAGACACAAGTGATATCTCATTAATCGCCGGTCAGGTTTATACAAGGGAAATGGGAAGTAATAACCGTCGCAGTCAAGCGGGCGTCATTACCTCGGATGTACCGATTCTTGTGGCGCACAAGGGCTATGACGATAACGATGCCCGTTATGCCTATCCGGTTCCGCCTGCTGCAGCGGAGGTCTGGGGTTTCCGCTCGAAACGAATACTCGTGGGCGCTGCCGGAACAAGTGCAAATGTTGATCTGTATGCGAGCAGCGGTGACTCGAAGGACAAACTAATCGATCAATACAAGTATAAAGACATTGGCGTTGGCGATAATGATTCGGAAGGAAGAGGCGATGCTGTTCATGTCATCTCCGACCAGCCAGTTTCAGCTGTTCAGTTCGATGATGGTGACGGCCGCGAAGCCACGGCCTTTTTCAGCAGTGACTATTTAGCCACTCATTTTGCCTTGCCGGTCGATACCCGATACGTAGCCGTGTTATGCACGCAAACCAATACTGTTATTACCCTCTATGAGGATGGTTATAACCCCGATCAAAGACCATGCAGTGCAGGCGGGTTAACGCCGGGCAAGGTGTACTTTGGTTCATCGTCCGATGGTGTTCATATGAGAACAGGGGCCCGGATCGAGGCGAGCAGGCCTGTTTACCTGATCTATGAAGATGCCGCTACCGATGATGAAAAAAATTTGTTGGGATTTAACCTGTGGGGGCCGTCCATCACCATTGTCAACCCGGGTGAGCAGAAACATCTTGAAACACGCAATGTATCCCTGCAAATAAAAGCAACCGGCAGTGAAGGCTTGCCACTCACCTATAGTGCGGCCGGCTTGCCACCCGGTCTTGCGATTGATGCTGATTCAGGACGTGTTAGCGGGCAAGTAGCCCGGGGTGCGGCCGGCAGTTATACAACGATGATTACTGTCGGTGACGGGATCGCAGTAGCCAGTGTTGAAATCCAGTGGGTGATCACAGGTGGAAATATTGGCATCGAGACCATTATTCATGCCGGCGACTACTGGAAATACCTGGATGATGGTTCTGATCAGGGTACGCTCTGGCGTGAGTCCGGGGCGGACGATAGCGCATGGCCGGAGGGGGGGTCACAATTTGGCTATGGCGAGGGGGATGAGACCACTGTCGTGGACTTTGGCGGCGACTCCCGTAATAAACATATCACGACCTATTTCCGCCATGAATTTATTTTACAGGATACCTCTCTGGTAACAGAACTTGCACTGCGCCTGATGCGCGACGACGGTGCCGTGGTCTATCTGAACGGCCATGAAATCATTCGATCGAATATGCCCAATGGAACGATTGATTATCTTGACGAAGCAAAAGATCGGATGAAAAAGACAAATCACAGGGATGTAAACAAGAATGAGAATATCTTCCTCGATTACTCCATTGATCCCGCCTGGCTAATTGACGGGCCCAATGTGCTGGCGGTTGAAGTGCATTTGCACGATGACAAAAGCGAGGATATGAGTTTTGACCTGGAACTGAGTGCCGCTATTGACCTGGTTGAGGATGTCATCCCCCCGCTTTCAACCAGTCTCGAGCTGGTTTCCTTCGCTGGTTCCCCGGGTAAAACGTTCATCACGGGTGCCGCCGGTGCCGCCGAGGCCTTTTCCCGTATCAGCATTGCGACAGCAAGCGGTGAGACGGTCGCCGTTGTCGCGAATGCGGATGGCAGTTTCAGCGCTACCCTTGATAGCGATAAGGATGAAAATGTATCCATCACCCTGGCGGACCGTCATGGCAATGAGGGCGAAACGGTCAATGTGACGGCCGTTGGCAGCACGGCCGGCTCGTTTGATGTCAGTCCGCAAGGCGCCGGGACCTATACCATTCCCCTGACTATTCCACCCGCCATTACGGGTATGCAGCCCGATTTGTCACTGGCCTATAACAGCCAGGCCGGCGACGGATTGCTGGGTCCGGGCTGGTCGCTGCAAGGCCTGTCTGCCATTAGCCGCTGTGGCACCACGCGTGCACAGGACGGGTTTATCGATGGCGTCGATTTCGATGCCAATGACCGCTTCTGCCTGGACGGGCAACGGCTGATTGAGGTTAAAGGCCCATATGGTGGTAATGCGACCGAGTATCGCACTGAAATCGACAGTTTTTCGAAAATCGTTTCCTATACAGAAACGGGCACCAGTGGCGTGGCATATTTCCTTGCCTGGACCAGGTCCGGACAAATCCTCGAATATGGTGTAACAGCTGATTCACGGATAGAGGCCAGCAATCGTAGTGATGCCGCCGTGTTGATATGCGCAGTCAATCGGATAGGGGATACGGTTGGCAATTACATCACCATGGCCTACACGGAAAGAACCTCGGGTGAGTATTATCCGCTGCGGATTGACTATAGCGGTAATGACAATGCGGGTGTGACCCCGCTGGCATCTGTTTCTTTCTCATATAGTTCCAGGCCTGGCACAAAGGGTTATCTGGCCGGTTCTTCAGTCGAATCGACCAGGGTGGTGTCCCAAATTACCACGCGGGTTGGCTCGGACGTGGTACGTACCTACCACCTGCGTTACAAGACGGGTCGGGCGACGGGAAGGAAACGGCTGGTGTCTGTTAAGGAATGCAGTCCGGGCGCCTGCTTGCCTGCAACTACGTTCACCTGGCAAGACACGCCAGGGGTGGATTTTGATGCTCTCGCGACATCAAGCCATGCGGGATCGGGCTGGCATACCTACGCTTCCCTGGCGGATGTGAATGGCGACGGCTTGACGGACTGGGTTTACTCGGGTTCAGCCAGCGTCATTGTGCGTTTATCGAACGGCGACGGCACCTTCGGCTCGACCAGGGAAACGGCCCATGCGGGATCGGGCTGGCATACCTACGCCTCCCTGGTGGATGTGAATGGCGACGGCTTGGCGGACTGGGTTTACTCGGGTTCTGCCAGTGTCATCGTGCGTTTATCGAACGGCGACGGCACCTTCGGTTCGAGCAGGGAAACGGCCCATGCGGGAGCGGGCTGGCATACCTACGCCTCCCTGGCGGATGTGAATGGTGACGGCTTGGCGGACTGGATCTATTCGGGTTCAGCCAGCGTGATTGTGCGTTTATCGAACGGCGACGGCAGCTTCGGCTCGACCAGGGAAACGGCCCATGCGGGAGCGGGCCGGCATACCTACGCTTCCCTGGCGGATGTGAATGGTGACGGCTTGGCGGACTGGATTTACTCGGATTCTGCCAGCGGCATTGTGCGTTTATCGAACGGCGACGGCACCTTCGGCTCGAGCAGGGAAGCGGCCTATGCGGGAGCAGGCTGGTAT